>VRUD01000002.1:0-87271 GCA_019456305.1 Cytophagales bacterium
AACCATCTTAACAATTGAACAATGAAATAATATATTTTATGATTACAATATTGCGTAATTAAATTGTTGCTACACTACCCACTCCCACTCCTCCACATAGAGATAAATAAAATCAAACCCAAAAACGCTGATAAACTAAATCCAATTATGCTAAGATAAGGAAGACCGTATGGGGTAGTAACTTCGGGGGCAAGATCAGCAGTCATAATTATTGAAGATGCTAAAACCAGGGCTGTGATAATGAAGGTAAGAATAAAGCGGTTTGTAACAGAATCGATCTTTTTAAGGAGCGGCTCATATCCTTTATATTGAACTTCAAAATTTAATTTTCCCTTCCTGACCTTTTTTAATATCTCGCTCATTTCATAAGGGAAGCTTCTGAAAAAATAATCAAATTGGGATATCCTGTCAATAATTTCATCAGAAATATTTTCTACCGAATATTGTTCCTGGAGTAATTTTGCCCCGTATGGTTTGATAAATTCATAGATATTCATATCGGGATGAACCGATTTGCCAATACCTTCCAGGATGGTCAGTGCACGCAATAGCAAAAAAATCCCTCCCGGCACCTTCATTTTGTAATCGTATATGATCTTCTGAAGACGGAGTATAAGCTCTGCCATGCTGCTTTCACTTACATCAAGCAGGCTGAAATCTTCAATGATCTCGTTCATATCGTTTTCAAAAACCTTTCTGTTGGTTATCTCATGTTCAATGGCAAGTCTTTGAAAATTATTGGCCATTTGCTTCGCATTTTGTTGGGCCATGCTTATAAATATTCCGGCAAAGGCATATTTATCCCGTTTTATCAGTTTGCCCGCCATTCCAAAATCAATAAGGCATATCACGCCATCTTTACGGATGATGATATTGCCGGGGTGGGGGTCAGCATGGAAAAAGCCGTGTTCAAAGATTTGAGTTAAATAAATGTTCATACCATTTTCAGCTATTTTTACCGGATCAAGCCCCCAGGCTTTTAATTGATCTATATCGGTGATCTTACAACCATCGGCAAATTCAGTTACCAAGACCTTGTCAGTAGAAAGTTCTTTAGTAGCTTTAGGCACATAGAACGTATCATTATCTTTATAATAATTTCTAAACTGCTCTACATTTCGCGCTTCATTATTGTAATCAAGCTCTTTTTGAAGGTTTTTTTCAAAAGTATCAATGATATCATCCAGGTTGGTAATACCGTTTTTTTCAAAATAATTTTTACCCCGCCTAACTATTTCTTTAAGAATTGAAATATCGGTATTTATGAGCTCTTTAACCCCGGGGCGCTGCACTTTAACAGCAACCTCTCCCGAAGTACGAAGTACGAATGACGAAGTACGAAATTCATCATTCGTACTTCGTGCTTCGTCATTCGTACTTTCAAATCCTCCCTTTAATTTTGCACGGTGTACCTGTCCTATAGAGGCAGAACCAAGAGGCTTTTCGTCAAATCTCTCAAAAAGGTCATTGATATTTTTCCCCGTCTCTTTTTCAATAATAGCCTTTACTTCGCTGAATGCAAAAGGAGGGACCTTATCCTGAAGTTTTTCAAATTCCCTGATCAAAGGCTCAGGAAGCATATCGGGCCGGTTGCTAAGTATCTGTGCAAGCTTAATAAAAGTAGCCCCCAGCTCTTCAAAAACCATCCTGATCCGTTCCCAGCGGGTGTACTCAAATACAAGTTTATCCTGTCTTTTCCATTGTTGCCTTCTTTTCTTTGGGACCAGCTTTCTTAAAGCCGTGTTGATAACAACATCTTCAAATCCATACTTGAGCAGAACCTGGATGATCTTACGTATGCGTTTGATGTTTTTGAATGTTTGGATAGATATCATTTGAATTTACGATTAGTATAGGGCATCTCTAAAAACCCAAAAATAAATCTTTACCGCAAAGACGCAAAGACGCAAAGACGCAAAGTATTTATTTAGTTGGCATTTATTATTTTTATTCTTTGCGTCTTAGCCCCGAGTACTCGGGGGTGAAAAAAACTAGTTTTTAGAGGTCCCCTATAGATATAATTCCGCCAAAGTTATAAAAAAAAATGCCAAGCCTGCATAAACAAGACCTGGCATTTAATTTTCACACACTGATAAAGCTTTTAATTTAAAACCGGAACTTTTGTTTTAGTTTTAGCTAATTCGTTTTCTAATTTTTCAATTCTTGCTTTCAGGTCTGATACCTCATCCCTTTTAAGAAAATCGAATTTTGATACAACGCTCTCAACTACATTGTTGAGCTTGGTCTCAAACTCATTCTTTTTAGCTTCAGTGTTTTTGAAGAAATCCTCAACGATTTTTTTACCTTCGCTGTCAGAAATTTTTCCTTTTTCAACGAGGGGTTTAATGGTTTCTTCAATTTTCTCTACGGTTACAGAAGCTAATCCAACTCCTGCGTAGATTACGTTTTTAAAAAAGTCATTTTCCATGATTAAAAAAATTTAAAGGTTAATGATTAATAATTAATGTTTGTTCGTTAGTCAACATCTATGCCAGAGCGGAGCGTAGCGTAAATCCCGATATATCGGGAGCGGTTTTTGGTAAATTTGGTACAAATTACTGCAATTATGGCAGGGACACATCCTTTTTACTGCTAAAATGGCAGGTTTTGGTGGATTTATATGGTACTTAAAGAGGTTACTTTGGTATAGTATTTGTTCAATAATCACAATATGAGCAAAATTTTAAATGCTAGTCTAACAGCAACAATTCTTTTCTTTTTTCCGTGCACAAATGAGATTACTGGAAAAATCAGGATCGGGCTTAAAGTAGATCATATTTTAGTAGTGTCGGGTGTAATTACAGAGAAAGAAGAAATATGGAATCGGCGCTCGAATACAAAAATGGGAAGACCGGATAAATTAATAGGGATTAATTTAAAACTAAAAATTATCACCCTAAAAGAAGGGAGCTTGCCGGTAAATACAAATGAGATAGACATTGCCATTACAAATCAAAAGTTATTGGCTACGAACAGCCTGGCAGAAGGTGATACAGCGATATTCTATTTAAACAGCATAAATAACCAATACCGATTAGTGGATTTTAAGGAATTAAAGAAAAAAATTAATGAGAGAAAAAATAAACCTTCACACGTTGATACGGTTAAACAACCTGTATTCGAAAAGAATATCAGCAAAACAGATACACCCCTCACAGAACAAGATATTACACAATGGTTGGAAACCCCGGATAATATACCCGGCCGGTTGATACGAATATCTAATAAGCTTAAGCAAGAGGTACTTCAAAAAATCGCCAAAAAATATCAATTGAAGAATGCAAAGGTAGTCACGCTGGTTAGCCACCAGGGGCCTACACCCCCATTCGGTGGATATGTTCATTGGGGCGTTACCGGAACGATTAAAGGTATATGGTACATTTGGCAACCGGGTAGAGAAGGCCTGCGCCAAGGCAAAGAGCTAATTGATCCTAAAAGGCATCAGAAATAGAAATGTCCTCCTTTACTGCAACCAATTGTGAACAAATCTAACAGGGTCAACGCCCCATGCTCCAAGCGCTATTACTCCCACATATCAAACAAAGTCAGGATAAAGGCATGCCTGAAAGCCACTTCTTTGTAATAATTATACCTTCCCGAAACACCTCCGTGTCCGGAAGATAATTGTATTTTTAAGAGCAGTTTATTATTATCTGTTTTCATGTCCCGGAGTTTGGCTACCATTTTTGCAGGTTCCCAATAGCTGACCTGTTCATCTGTCATGCCGCTGAGGAAAAGCATATTTGGATAATCCCGGGCTTTTACATTTTCATACGGTGAATAAGACAGCATGTAATCAAAATAATCTTTTTCATTAGGATTACCCCATTCTTCATATTCCTGGGTTGTGAGAGGCATAGTGGAGTCAAGCATGGTATTGATAACATCCACAAAAGGTACATTTAAAATTACTGCCTTGAATAGATCCGGCCTCATGTTAACTACAGCTCCGACTAATAAACCTCCTGCACTGCCGCCTTTTGCCACAATAAAACCTTTGGAAGTGTAATTTTCTTTTATCAAATGTTCAGCACAGGCTATAAAATCGGTAAACGTATTTTTTTTCTTCAATAACTTACCATCTTTATACCATTGTCTGCCCAAATCACTCCCACCTCTTACGTGTGCAATGGCATAGATGAAACCTCTTTCCAAAAAGTTTAACCTTAAAGTACTGAAATTCGGGAAAGAACTTGAGCCGTAGGCTCCATACCCCTCTAAGAGAACAGGATTTTTCCCATTTTTTTCCAGCCCTTTTTTATATACAATTGAAATCGGGATTTTACTCCCGTCATCAGCAGAAGCCCAAAGTCTTTCAGATTGATATTGTGCCGGATCGTATCCTCCCAAAACTTCCTCTCTTTTTAATAATTTCTGCTCCTTTTTCTCCATATTATATTCATATATGGAGTAAGGTATAGTCAGTGATACATAGGTATAACGTAAACTTTTTGTATTGAAATCAGGATTGATACCAGGATAAGCATCATAGGTCTCTTCTTCAA
Source organism: Cytophagales bacterium (assembly GCA_019456305.1). Classification (NCBI taxonomy): domain Bacteria; kingdom Pseudomonadati; phylum Bacteroidota; class Cytophagia; order Cytophagales; species Cytophagales bacterium. The sequence goes on from VRUD01000002.1 coordinate 4,506, forward strand.
AGGGAATATAGTATTCTTCCGAAGAGCTCCAACTAATAATTCTTATTTTATATATTCCCCTGTGATTTTCTGTAAGCACCAAATAATCCCTGAAGATCTCCACTTCTTCAATCATTACTTTTTCTCTGTGAGGAATAATTTCTTTCCAATTTTCTAAAGAAGGCGTGTTGATATTGGTTTCCATCAGTTTAAAATTGATGGCGTCTTTATCAGTCAGGATACAGAATTTATTTTGATGATGATACACGTAATACAGATGCCCTTTTTCTCTTGGATGAATGAGTACTAACTCAGCATTTGGCGTGTGGGCGTCCAAATACCAATATTCGCTTTGCTCCGAGCTTTCTGAATTTATAAAAATGTATTTTTCAGATTTAGACTTTGTCAAATAAAGATCATAGAGAGGGTCTTTTTCGTGAAATATTAGTTGATCTTTGCTATGGCTTGTTCCAAGAATATGCTTATAGATTTTAAAGCTTCTATTCGTAATGCTGTCCTCAATCGAATAAAATAAGATTTGATCATTTACCCAAACAAGTGAGCTCACAGCCTTAAGTGTATCCGGCAGCATGCTGCCGGTTTGGAGATCTTTAAAATAAACATCCAATTCAAAATTGCCTGTTTTGTCCACATAATATGCCATAATCTGGTCGTTGGGGCTGATATTGTGTCCATAGACTCCATAGAATTTATATTTTTTAATGATCTCATTGACATCTAAAAGAACTTCTTCTTCGTTTTTCAATGATCCCTTGCGAGCCAGGGGTTGGATTAAGTGTGGGAGCGAAGCAATCTCCTTATAAAAGGTACTGTCTTTATTTTTAAGAAATTGCTTCGCTCCATCCCTTTTCCTGCAATATATAGAATAATTTAACCCTTTTTCTGTCTTGGAATAATACCAATAGTCCCTAAGCTTATAAGGAACACTCATGTCTGTTTGCTTAATTCTGCTTAAGATCTCCTCATACAATTTTTTCTGGAATTGGGTGGTGGGTTTCATTACTGCCTCCGTATAGGCGTTTTCGGCTTTGATATATTTCATCACTTCAGGATCACTCCTGCCTTTTAGCCAATGGTAGTTATCTACCAGCGCTACGCCATGCATCGTGTCTGTTTTCACAACCTTTTTTGCGACAGGCGGTACAACGTTATTTTGAGCTGAAAGTGTCAAAGCAAAAAAAGTAACATGTATTAAAGAAATATATTTATTTAGTTTTCTCAATGGGTCTTATTTTAATTTTTAGCTTATTTTATTACTCACCTTCTTCTTTTGAGTTCTGTTTTATAAAATTTATAAGTAAAGAAAAGAATAACAATTACTATAAGAAAATACAGAATATTACTTCCGCCATATTTATATAAATTCTTATATTTGTCACTGATTATTAATAATAAGGTTGAAGTGCCTACTATAAAGCCAATTGTGATTAACGACCTTGTAAGAATATATCCCAATGAGTATAATGATGAGTTCTTATTTGAAGGTAGCTTATATAATAGCTTTTTCCACCCTTCCTTATCTCGGAAATGATAAATACCAATAAACTCTTTCACAGTCGTCTCCTGTGAAATTCCTTCAGTATAAACTCCTCGGAAGCAATAATTATATAGCAAGTAAATTACTAAGCTGAGCGCAAGTAATTGGATAATTCCAGCGGAAAAGTAATTAATATTTAATAGATTAACCAGAATGTTCGTTTCTTTCGATAGGTCTGGTGTATACCAGTATGTGGTAAAGAAATCAAAGCATCTACTAATAATTAGCAGAAATGTAAGCAGAATAAATTTGTTGAGTGAATATTTCTTTTTATTTCGCATTTATTATATAATTTGCCGACTGACGACTGCCAACTGCCAACTGCATTTCCATATTCCCTTATTCCCAGCAAATTCATCGGATGACCCAAACGCACAACCTGGAGAGTCATCCGATGATAACCACCCCTTGTCATAGTCATTGTCATTGTCATTGTCTATTGTCATATTGTCTACTGCCAACTGCCGACTGCCGACTGCCGACTGCCAACTGCCAACTGCCAACTTAATGTTGAAACTTTGGATTTTCATTAACGAATATTTTTGACATTATAGACAGACACTAATTATGCCCTTCTCAACCGGTACTCCAATTTATTCAACAAGAAATACATCGCAGGAACAACCACCAACGTCAGGAAGGTAGCAAAGGTTAGCCCGAAAATGACTGTCCATGACATGGGCCCCCAGAAGATGACATTGTCACCTCCAAAATAGATCTGCGGATTGTATTCAGAAAATAATGTAAAGAAGTTTATGTTCATGCCGGTAGCCAAAGGCAGCAAACCCAATACAGTGGTAATGGCAGTTAATACAACGGGCCTTAACCTTTTCTGACCTCCTTCTATGATGCATTTCTTCAACTCTTTCAAAGGCAGCCTTTCATTTTCACCCAAATCTAAAGCCTTTACTTTTCTTGCTATGACTAAGTTAGTATAATCAATCAATACGATCACATTATTTACCACTACCCCTGCCAGCGATATCAATCCGATCATGGTCATAATAATGATAAAATCCATCTGAAAGATGATGAGACCCAGCAAAACGCCTATCATGCTTAATACTACGGACGCCATGATAATGAATGGCGTTCCCACGGAATTGAACTTGGCAACAATAATGAGGAAAATCAGGAAAACAGCCATCATTAAAGCAGAGCTCAGGAATGACATCTCTTTTGCCTGTTCTTCTTGCTGGCCGGTAAACTTAACCTGGAATTCTTCAGGCAGGTCATAGTTATTCATTATGTTTTTAATATTTGCAACTACCTCGTTGGCATTATAACCATCCAATACATTAGAGGCTATCGTTACCACTCTGTCTAAGTCTTTTCTCTTTATCGAGCCGTATGTAGAACTGTTATAAGAGGAAGCTATAGAAGAGATGGGAATCTGGACAATTTTGCCATTGGATTGATCTCTGAAAGTTACTCTTTGATTCATCAGCACCTCGGCATCATTTCTGTATTTTTCATCTAACCTTAGTTGTATCGGATAGTCATCTTTTCCCTGTTTGAATTTTGAAATTTCTGATCCAAAAAGCGCTGTTCTGAGTTCATTGGCAATTTGCGAGGTGGATATGCCGAATCTTCTTGCTTTTTCCCTGTCTATATTGACAGTAAGTTCAGGTTTGCCCAGCTCCAGGTCTGTTTTCAGCTCTTCAATACCGGCAATATACGCTTCATTGATGAACCTCATTATATCCTGGGATAAGACGATAAGCTTTTCATAATTTTCTCCGATGACTTCAATATTTATAGCTTTTCCTACAGGCGGGCCGGCAACATCTTTATCAACCGTAATTTGTACACCCGGAAACCCCCTCAGGCCTTCCCTTATTTCCTCCATAACAGCACTGGAAAGTATCCCACGCCTGTATTGAAAATCTACAAATGAAACTGTGATCCTTGCTTTATGGGGTGTGATACCCATAGAATAACCCTCCATCGGGTCACTGGTTCCTTCTCCAACCTGAGCAATGATAGACTTTACAAGAAAATTATCGATCGCCTGGATTCCATTAATCTTTGTGGTATCATTGTATTTATCCATTAAGTCGATCACTATGTTTTCGATCTTTTTGGTGAATTTGTTGGTGGCTTCTATATCTGCTCCAATGGGCTTCTCAATAAAAATATTTACATAATGGGGTTGGTTGATGGGAAAAAATTCAACTTTAGGTGTAAATAGCCACATAAGAAAAAATGAAAAAAACAATAGAAAAAATGTTCCGGCAAGGAATACAACAGGTTTTCTTCCGTCTAATGCAAAAGTTAAAAATCGTTGGTAGCCACGTTCCAGCTTTGGTATCGAATTTGCCCGAAACCAAACGGACGCAGGCGTAAGAACCCACCTGTTTAAGCTGATGATCAGCCCCAGCGCTATTAACACATTGCCGAAAGTTGTTGCTTTTAAAAGCACGAATAACAAGCCAACACCAATTAAACCGAAAGTGATAATGTTAATTCTTCTCTTGTTGACTATTACTTCTTCCACTCTCATAAAGTTAGCAGTCAACACGGGGTTAATAACCAAAGCAATAAAAAGCGAAGACCCCAAGACGATCATCAAAGTCATCGGTAAATACCACATAAATTCACCCATCATGCCGGGCCATAAAGCAAGAGGAAGAAAGGCTGCCAGCGTTGTAGCTGTTGAAGCAATAATCGGCCAGGCTACTTCTCCCACTCCTTCTTTTGCTGCCTGGATTGGAGGCACGCCATCATCCATTAAGCGATAAATGTTTTCTACAACCACGATCCCATTATCCACCAACATTCCCAGGGCAAGGATCAAAGAAAAAAGGACGATAAAGTTCAATGTCACGTCTGTAAACCCCAGGATCATGAATGCCATGAACATGGATAGCGGGATAGCAATTCCCACGAACAAAGCGTTTCTTAACCCTAAAAAAAACAATAACACCAATACGACTAAGATAACCCCAAATAAAATGCTATTCTCCAGGTTATCAAGCTGGTTCCGGGTTTGGTCGGATTGATCGTTGGTAATGGAAATAATAAGATTTGCGGGCAATATTATTTGCTTTGCATGCTCCAGGATATTCATAATTTGCTCGGATGTAATGAGTAGGTTTTCTCCTCCACGTTTCACTATATCCAACATTACCACAGGTAACTTGAATTCCCTTGCATAGCTTTGTCTTTCTTCATAACCAAAGGTGATCGTTGCTATGTCTCTCAGGTAAACAATGTTTCCTTTTTCATGCTTTACTATTACATCTTCCATTTCCGAAGGATGCTTGAATTCACCTATGATCCTGATGGTCCTTTGCAAATTGTCTTTTTTAATATTTCCCCCGGATAATGTCCGGTTCTCACCTGCTATTGCGTCAGCGATATTTTTGAAATTAACTTTTAATGACTCCATCTTATGAACATCAACATCAATTTTTACTTCTTTGTCCATCACTCCCCTGATGTCAACTTTTGAGATCTCGGGTAATTTCTCTATTTCATCTTCCAGGTACTCTGCATATTCTTTTAGTTTGTCCATACTGTAATCACCGGACAGGTTGATATTCATAATGGGAAATTCAGAGAAATTAAGCTCAAAAATATTGGGTTCTTTATCAAGGTCTGTCGGAAGGTCTTTTTTGGCTTTATCAACAGCATCTTTGACCTTTCTCAGCGCTTCTTCAACCTCTACATCACTTTCAAATTTTATCACTATTGTAGAATAATCCTGCATAGAAGTAGAGGTGATCTTATCAACTCCTGTTACTGTATTTAATTCTTTCTCAATAGGACGGGTGACTAAATTCTCTATATCCAAAGGAGAGTTACCCGGATAGGGGGTACCGACATATATTTCTGCGATCACAATTTCCGGAAAGCTTTCTTTGGGCATGGAAATGTATGATAGCAAGCCCATTACGAAAATAATAATGGTCAGAACAAATACCGTTGATTTATTATTGACAGATAAGCTTGATAAGGCGAACTCTTTTTTTACCCCGATTTTATCGGGATTTCGCTTTCGCTCAACTTTTTTGTTTTGAGGTTTTTCCATGTTTCAAAAATAAATCTTATCATTTACGCCTCGTTTCAACGATTGGTGTATGGTGCGTTTTAATGTACTATACACATTGTTGTTTGCCGTGTTTTTATTATATTTAATAGACCTAATTAGTGTCTGTCTATAAAGTGCTTATTTCTCGCAAAGTCGCAAAGCTCGCAAAGAAAAACTTGGCGTTCTTGGCGTCTTTGCGAGAAAACAACATTGGGCAAATAGAAAATATTCTGACTTTAAAGACAGACACTAATTAGAACTTTAAAGCAACCAGGGTCTTAGTAATAGATTCCTTCAAACCTGTAGAAACTTTTACTCTATCTGCATATTTCGGCCAATTGCAAACTGTTTCTTTAATTTCTTCAATTATTTTCTTTCCTTTTTTGATATTATTTGCATTTGCTATTGTCATAAGGTCAGATTTATTAATCTCCTTATGTTTTCCATTAATACTTAATGTGTGTTGACTCACCCAAACGTTTGTTGGGTCATAAGAGTAACACACGTCATAAGCAGGGGATAACTCCCATCTGCCGTTTTGCTTAAGTCTGAAAGAAAAATTTTTGCTATGATCATCATAGTTGGTTGCCATTACATTAAACACCATTCTTCGAAACATTTGCTCTGCCTCTGGATATGTCATCTTTAGTGTTCTCATGGTTTGAAAAAGCTGCTCATAGCTATACCCATATAAATTGTTGTAATCAAAATGTTGAATTCCACAAAAAGTTTGTACATGATGTTTTATGTTATTTCTTTCTCTGTCAAATCTCTTTGTCATGAAATGAGCACGACCATTTTCTTCTAATAGTTCACAGTCCATCATTTGAATGTTACAATCTATCGCCATTAAATAATATGTATATTCTACTCTCCCAAATCCATGACTTGTACCAAATTGTGTATCACTTACTCCATCTAATTTTAGCAACCAGTGTTCGAAACCTTTGGGAGCTATGGTTTGGCCAGATCTTACTTCTCCAGTGTTTTTATTAAAGGTAATTACCACCTTAGGCCTTACTCCTCCAGCAGATGTTCCAATCTTCAATATCTCTCTCATTGCTTTCTGTTCATCACCGTGCAGGTTTACTTCAAAATCCTCACGGATAGATAATGCTTTTTGAGTAACCTTGACTAAGCTCTTTATTTCGATAGCAAAGGTTTGTTTGCTTTTTTTTAATTGGGCGGGTTCAAATTCTAACGCACCCATTCCTCTTGTTCCGATAAAGCATAATTGTTCCACTGGATTCATGCTGTTAGGTGGTCTTCCATTTTGAGCTAGCCAAACATTAATTAATTGATTTCCATATTTGTCAGGTAAAGAGTCTGCCAGCAAACCAGGCAATCCTTTAAATGTGGCTGTTTGTTCATCTTTTGCTTTGCGTAACTCAAGAAACCTATAAATACGATCCCCGTTTTTTATAGGCATTTTAATTGGTGACAAGTCGTTACCTTTTGTCAAAAACGTTTTATCATACTGAAAATTGGCCAATTGTTCAGCTTCATCCCAATGTACGGCTCCCACTAATTCGCCCCATATTTTTACTTCTGCAACGTCTATCATCCTAATTCTTCATTTGAATTTTTGTTCTTATTACGTGCACGTTGTCTTTTATTCTTTTGAAGTTTGGCATATTCGATTGGGCTGATCTCATTACTAACCTTAAATACATCCATAATATGTAATAAATCTAATACTCTTAAAACCTGTATTAAACTACTTAAAGATGTTTTCTCACCTCGTTCCAAAAGACTAAGGGTAGAGCGACTTATTCCAGCAGCTTCCGCTACATTGCTTTGCGATTTATTTTGATTCAACCTATGATGTTGAACAAAACGCCCTATTGTTTCTATTAAAGCTTTATCACTCATTGACAGCCAGTCTATGTATGAAATATTATTCATAAAGCTATTATTTTGTTGTTATTGCATGAATATCCATGCAAATATAACATTAATTTTCGAGTATGCAAATTATTTATGAATGATTTTTCATTCACAAATAAGAAAACTCCCGCTTATTGCATGATTATTCACTCAGAGATGATTTGCTATTCTTTTGTTTTACATGGCATACAACGAGGTGTAAAATCCATAATAATTCAGCATTAACCGTTTTAATCAACGAAAACTAATACTTCAAAAATGTAAAATTAGAAAAATTACGGTAAATACTGCAAAATTAAATTTTATGTAAAAAGAATATCACCAAAATTTGTTTTTTATTTCAGATATTTTTTTTTACCTTCACGGATTATTGTAATATTTTTCGTTAATTTAAATAATATTAATATAATGAGACAATTACAGTAGAGGCGTCCATAATTGGATATGTCCAAACAGGTTCAAAACAAGTCTGGAGTGACAGTTATAATTCATGGGAAACCGTTTACTCTTATGATAAAGGTACCTACCTGACAAAAAGTATTTTGACCATTTAACTAATAGTACCGATATTTTTAACTTGCGAAATTTAGGAACATATTGTTCTATGTTTAAAGGTTTTATTAATTATTATTCCGACAAGCACCCTGATAAGATTTTAGAACAGGAGCTAAAACAATATTTATTGTATCTGATAACAAAAAAAGGGTTAGAAAATATTATAAGTCCATTGGATAACTTAGAAATTGAATAATTTTGAAATAATTTGGAAAAATTAACAGGAAAAAGTTAAAAGTAAACACAGGATAAATTGGAATACCCACCCAATATGGACGAATATACCAAATTTTTTCCAACACATAGGTCAATATAAACCAAATATTTGGTTTATACATTCGTTGAGCACAATTAGAAGTAAAAAAAAATGAACGATTCAATCAAAATAAAACCATTTATAAGGTGGGCAGGAGGTAAACAAAATTTAATTAAAGAAATTAATCTACATTTACCAAAGAAAAGAATAAACAAATACTTTGAGCCTTTTTTAGGAGCTGGTTCTGTTTTTTTCTCAAATTCGTTTGATGATCCATATCTGTCTGATATTAATGCATCATTAATTCATGCCTATCTTGCAATTAAGAATAACCCAAACTTATTATCTAAATATATAGAGGAATATAGGGTAAAGGTTTGCCAAAAGTTTTATTATCAAATTAGAGAGGATTTTAATAACAATATAAATAGCACTTCAATAAAGCAGGCTGCAAGATTTATTTTTTTAATTCATACTTCTTTTAATGGGATATATAGGGTCAATAAACAAGGTAAATATAATGTTCCTTTTGGAAAAAGTAAACCCGCACTTCCATCGCTTAGACAAATGATATATACCAGCGAGAAACTAAAAAATGCAAATATTACAGTTAGCTCTTTCGGAACTATTATTCATAAAACAAATCATAACGATTTTGTATATCTTGATCCACCATATCCTCCTTTAAATGGCACGTCCTCATTTCAACATTATACAATGGATAAATTTCCACAAGCCAAACAAGAAAAACTTGCAGAATTTGCAAAAGAATTAAATAATAAGGGCGTACTTGTAGCAATTTCAAATGCTGATATACAAAATATTAGAGATATGTACAAAACATGGAATATTTTTCAATTTGAAACTACACGGTATATTTCATGTAAGGCAAAAAGACATAAAGTACAAGAAATCATAATTAAAAATTACTAATATGAACCATAAGGAGACAATAGTATTTTGTATTGTACACTTATTTGGGAGTTTACTTCCAATTATTATTGCAATTCTATATTATTTAGCAACAAATCAATGGAGCGGGTGGAATGTATTCTATCAGGAAGGACAGTTTTTTATATATAGCGCTGCACTATTGACTGCATCTGCATACATTTTCTATACATTTAAAATTAAGAATTCTGATTTTCATTCAATACTATTTTGGTTTTCATCTTTTTTAATTGTGTTTGCTTCACTATTCTATTCTTTTAATATTGCTGGCATTTTTGAAAACCTGCCTTTTAAAAAGTATTCTTCAATAGCTTTTTTCGGTATAACTCTTTTGATCTATTATAAGGCAAATTATACAAATCAGAAAAGGACAGATGTCATAGGAGAGGACCATGATAATACACGTAGATTAATGAACAGATTATAAATTATTTGAACGATGAAACCTGAAGATCAAAAAATAAATATAAAGTGTTTTAAAGTTATGCAACCGTTAGGAGAATTTTATATTGGTGTAATAAACCACGAAGATTTAATCAAAATTTCATATGCTGATATTAGGAGATTAGAAACGGGTAATGAACAAAGAGAAGTTGAAGTCTATACTGGAATACAGAGACCTTTGTCTAAAAACAGAGTTAAAGAAATAGGTAAATATGTTAATCTTGTTGACGCCACTTTTCCTACAAGTGTAATATTACATATTGAATCTACCGATATTGAATTCAATGAGAAAGAATCTATTTTGCTCGTTCCATTTCGTGATAACGTAGCGAAAGTTATAGATGGTCAACACCGTATTGCTGGATTAGAAGATTTTAGTATGGGTGGTGATTCTTTTCAGATAAACGTTACAATTTTTGTTGGGATGGAACTAGAGGATCAGGCAATTGTATTTGCAACAATCAATAAAACCCAAACAAAAGTTAATAAATCTCTTGTAGCAGATTTGTTTTCATTTGCCAAACACCGTAGTCCACAGAAAACAGCCCACTCTATAACACGAGCACTTAATCAAAAAGAAGGTAGTCCATTTTACAAAAAGATTAAGATATTAGGAACCGCTAATGATAAAGAAAAGGAAACCATAACACAAGCAACATTTTCTGAAAGTCTAATAAAGTTCTTTTCAAAAGATCAAATGGAAGATCGTGATATTTATAAACGAGGGAAAAAACCAGAAAAATTTGAAGGTAAGGAATTAATAAGTAGACCATTTAGGAACATTTTTATTGATGAAGAAGATTGGAAAATTGCCAAAATCATATGGAACTACTTTGATGCTGTTAATGAAAGATGGCCTAATGCATGGACACAAGTAAAACAAGAAATGATATTGAATAAATCCACTGGATTTGTTTCTTTAATGAGATTCTTAAAAGATGCATATTTATATTTCGATAGAATCGGGGAAATTATCGAAAAGGATGATTTTTTAACTCTCTTAAATAGAATAGAAATTTTGGAGAGTGATTTTAATAGAGAAAATTACATTCCTGGATCAGGAGGTCAATCAAAACTTTATAAGGAATTATTAGAATCAAGTGGAATAAAACTAACTGTGCTCAACAATGGCTAAAAATCATAGCTGCCCTGCGGGACAGCAACACTTTTTAGCCCGGACGTTGTGCTTCATTCAAAAATTAATAACTATAAAAATGAAATCTTATGAAAAAAACAGATGAACCTATTGTTGTAGAACAAATCTATGACACATCCATAGAAAATGTTTGGGATGCGATAACTGTACTTGATAAAATGAAACAATGGTTTTTTGACAACATTGCATCTTTTGAGCCTGTAGTGGGTTTTGAAACACGTTTTGTTGTTCAGGTAGAAGATAGAATATTTCCACATTTATGGAAATTGACAGAGGTAGTACCAAAGAAGAAAATAACTTACGATTGGAGATATGAAGGATTTCCCGGCAGTTCAATTGTGGTTTTTGCACTAACAGAGAAGGGTAATCAGACAAAATTAAGATTGACCTACACAGTTGTTGAGAATTTTCCTGACAATATTCCTGAATTCACAAGAGAAAGTGGTATTGAAGGCTGGAATTATTTTATTAAAAAAAGCCTTAAACAATACTTGGAAGAAAGTGAGAAATAAAAGCACGAAAGCACAACATCGTATAAAAAGAAATAGCCGCACGAGGCCTCGCTATGGCCGAAGCTAAATCTTTTATACTAAGCGTTGTGTTAGGCAATGCCTTTCAAAAGAAAACTCAAAAGACACCGAAACAGGAAATTGAAAAAGCACTTAAAATAATGGAGGAATACAAAAATGAAAAAAAAGCAAATAAAAACATCACCACATTGGATGAAATCCTTGACAACAAATACGGAAAGCGAGGAGTATCTAAACGTGAAAAATGGGAACAAGAGTTTGAAGCATTTCGACTTGGGGTTTTACTTGAAGAAGCAAGAACTAAACTTGGCATGACTCAAGAGGATCTTGCAAAAAAATGCGGGACAAACAAATCATACATCTCTCGAATAGAGAACAATGCATCGGACATCAGGCTTTCAACATTGATGAAAATTATTCAGCAAGGACTTGGTGGACACCTAAAACTGACACTTCAACTTTGACAATCAAAAAGAAGGCACATAGCGGTAACAAAGTGTATAAAATATAGGGCTGACAATGGTTTCAGAGAGTTTAGTGTCAAAGTATTTTAATATACCGGTAGAGAAATTAAGCAGCTGGCAGAGAAGAGAAGCAAGCAGAGCGAAAGGACCTTGGTAAAAATAATTCGGAAATGCTATATACAGAAGCCCTAAAGCCCGGCATGATGGATTTATTGAAAGGTTTGTGTTCAATCAATGCAACTGAACAATTTGCATTGATTCAACACGCTTCAAGACCACTTTTTGAGGTTTTTCCATAGTTCAAAAATAAATCTTATCATTTACACCTCGTTTCAACGAGGTGTTAAATCCATAATAATTCAGCATTAACCGTTTTAACGGTTTTAATCATCATACCATACTAATCCATAATTTTCCACAAAACCCCTATACTCTTCCAAAAATGTCATCTTTTTATGATGTTCTTCCTGATTGGCAATATATTCTGCAACTTTTGCTACAATGGAATGTGATACAGAAAAAGCGCCATAACCTCTACCCCATGAGAATTTATTCGGGATTATATCATTTTGGTTTATCCAGAAAGATAATTCACCTTTCAATAGTTTAGCAACATCTTCAATTGAATATTTTGTGGGTAAATCGATAAGAGAATGGACATGATCTGCATTTACATAATTAATTTTCATATAAATATCTTTCTCCTTAGCATTTTCGCTTAAATGAGCTGATACCATTTTTCTGGCTTCCCTACCTAAAACCTTTTGTCGATTTTTAGTAGCCCAAATTATATGAAGCCAGCAACGGGAGTAAGAATGTAATGACATAGTTTATCTGATTTTTTGAGTTTTGAAAAACCGTTAAAACGGTTATGGGTTAAATTATTTTTCCATTACCCCTTGATAAATCAAGGGGTTAATAAAAAGTAATTGCTATATTAGTTATTATTATCTTTTATGCCTAATTCTTCACCACAACAATTTCCCTGTCCGTAACACTCCTGGAGCCTTCAGTTATTAATTCTTCACTGCCATCTAATCCTTTTTTCACCATAGTTTGACCTTTGTATGACAGACCCGATTCTACGAAAACTTTTTTAGCACGGCTTTTAGCCCCATCCTTGTCGATGATAAATACATACTCAGACCCTCCTGCATCCGCAAGAATATATGCGTTTGGAACGGATACTACAGAATCTTTTTCAAAGTCTTTTATTTTGATCACAGCCAGTAAATTAGGCTTATATAAATTGCCCGGATTCTCCAGATTGATCTTTATTTTAAATGTTCGATTATTGGGGTTAATGAAATTTCCGACCTGGGTGATCGTGGCATCTACTTCTTCATCCAGGGATGGGAATTGCACAAGCACTTCAGCGCCTTTTTTTACGGCTTTGATGTATTTTTCCGAAACATCTGATTTAATATACACCCTGGAAAGATCCACTAACCTGATAACAGGCATGGCAGGTGAAGCCAATTCTCCTGTTTTAGGGTTGATCTCATCAATGATCCCATTTGCCGGAGCCTTGATGGTTGCCTTGTCAAGCTGCGAACGGAGTGTTTTTAATTTATTTTCCAGAGATTCCTTTTTATTTTTTGCTTCAAGGTATTGTAATTCCGAACCGATTTTCTGATCCCAAAGCCTTTGCTGCCTTTTAAACAAATCGTTGGCAAGTTCTGATTGAGTTTTTACTTCATTGATGTTTTGCCAGATAACATCGGTGGCAAGAACGATCAAAGTCTGGCCGGAGCTGACACGTTGCCCCTCTGTTACCTTGATCTGCTTTACAATACCGGGTATTTCGGGAGTTATTAAAATATTTTTATCTGCCTCTACAACTCCCTGCACCTCAAAGAAATGCCAAAAAGTTTCTCTTGTGAGTTTTTTTGTAGATACTACACGTTCTCTTTTATTATTCCCTGATGCTGTATCTAATTCGGTGATCTCTTCATTGAACTCTTTGATCCTGATATTTAGTTCATCAACTACAGCTTGACAAGAATCCCGAAGCCTGATCTTTTCAGCAAGTTCCTCACCAGAATGCTTGCAGGAATTATAAAAGCCTATGATGAAGGCAATTATCACAAAAGGGATTAATTTAAAATATATATTAGTTTTTATATACATCATTTATATACAAGTTGGCAGTTGGCAATGGGCAGTATGCAGTATGCAGTATGCCGACTGCCGACTTTTTCAGTAGTTATTTAACGCCTTATCAAGTTTGCTTTTTGATTTCAATAATTCAAAAATGGAACTGTAATAATTTCCTTGTGTTGTAAGGTGTTGGTTATTGGCAACTGTGACATCTGTACTGCTTGCCATTCCTTCCTTATGCATAACAATTGTTTTGTCAAGGATCTTTTTCGCCAATTTCATATTTTTTCCTTCTATATTGCTTTGAGTGTAGGCAGTGTAGTACTCAATCTGTGCGTTACCTGCCTGCATCCGGAGGTTTTGTTCCATTTGTGTTCTCTGGTTTTTGATCTTTTCTAATTCAAGCCTTGCCTGCCTTATCCTTGAGGATTGTCCGTAACTATCGAATATGGGTATGCTCACATTGATACCCCAAATAGTAGTAGGATACCAATCCGGAAATTCCAGGCTATTGCTGAAGGTGTTCTGAGAATGGGTCGCAAAGGCCCCTAAAGTTGGCATCCTGGCAAACTTCTCCTTTTTCAGATTTAGAGCCATAAGAGATTCCTGAGTCTTAACTAACATAAAATCAATATGATTTTCCACATCCAGCTCCTTCATTAATTGTTGTTTCCCCGCAGAGTCTCCTGCAGGGAATTCTTCGGGTTCCAAAGTTTCATTATCTATTCCGGAGAGAAGGCCTTTAAGACTGTCTTTTAATGTGATAGGTTGGTCAACATCAATACCCATCTGAAACTTTAAGAGCCGGTAACTCATCATAACCTGCCCTTTAACTTTAGTAAGGGAGTTGAAAAGGTTGGACAAGGTCAATTCAAGCTGCTCTACTTCAATTTCATCCACAAATCCATTCTTATTTAATACTTTGGTCTCGTCCAGTATTGATTTTATATTTTCATGATTTCGGGTTAATATCCTCTCATTTTCTTCTGCCACCAGTACCATGTAATATGTTTGAGAAACAAGGTCTTTCACCTCAATTTGACTTTTTATCAGACTGTTCATAGAAAGTTTTAAGTAAACCTTCGCAGCTTGCAAACCAACTATGTATGTACCATCAAATAATAATTGCCTGGCAGTAATTTTAGCATAAGCATTATTGCTCGTACCAAATTTTACAGGTACCAGCAGATCAGCAGGAGCTTGCCGGTCAAATGCGTTGGCGGGTATTACCTGGGTAGGGATATCAATAAAATTTTGGTAATTGATCTCACCATTTAATTGCGGAAAACCCGTTGCGGTTACTTCTTTTACTTTACTTTTGGATATTCCGGCATCCAATGCAGCATTTTTAATTGTATGATTATTTTTAACCGCATAGATCAGCGCTTCCTCTAAAGAAAATGACATTTTGCTTTCCTCCTGTGCATATATGATATTACAGATAGAAAGCGCAACTAATAAAAAGTAGCCTATTTTGAAATTATTCTTCATCTTATATTTATTTGCACCTTTTCTGAAGGGAGATTTGCTATATTGCCTCCCACTTTGTCCCAAATTTCGTAAAATATTTTTATCTCTTTTTTAGTTAATCCTTTTATATTATAAATCCAAATTTTTTTGTGAAACTTAGTGTCTTGGTGGCTTTGTGGCAGGTTTTTCAAAGGTTTCTTACCATTTATCTGGTAAGTGCTCTATCTCACTAGAATAAGCTTATTTGCTCTTACAAACTGATCAGTTTGGAGCCGGTAGAAATACACACCACCCGGAAGCAATTTTCCCTCCTCATTCCGTCCATCCCACAGAACTGTATATTGCCCTGCGGGTTTTTGCACTTCCACCAAACGCCTGACTGGCTGGCCAAGCTGGTTGTAAATGGTGATGGTAACCAAACCGGCTTTTTTTAATGAATAATTGATCTTTGTTTCGGTGTTAAAAGGGTTTGGGAAAACTTTGAACCGCGGATCATCAGTTATGTCTGCTATTCCCACTACAGATGCTACATTAATAAACACGAATGCCTTTCCACAACACTGGAATAATGTTCCAGTATCACAAACTTCATAAGCAATAGTATCTATTCCGGTAAAAGTTGAATCCGGAGTGTATTGTATGTTGTCCCCACCCAAAATATTTGCAGTACCATTATTTGGTCCTGTAAGTATGGAAGTTGTTAAAGGGTATCCTTCCCGGTCAATATCATTTGACTGTACATCTATCACAATCGAAACCGCTGAATCTGTTGTAACAATATCATTATTTGCAATATTGCCAAGCAGAAGTGAATCTAATACAATTAATTTACCTGTGTAACCATGCACAGTATGAACAATATCGTAAGTTCCGGTATTGGTGGGTGTGAACGTAAACATTTTAACTTCACCTGGCAGCACATTACCTTGAGCAGGTGGAACAGGTGCCGTTAGCCAGGGATCAATGCTCACCCAATGCGTATCGTCAAGGCTGATGTTGTAGATTGTAAGGGGAATGTTTTTCAGGGCACGAATTACAGGAGGGAAATTTTGCTGTTGAGCGTTGCTGTGAATCAGTGAAACTTTATGCTGTCCCATCTGGAGCACCAAAGAATCTACCGCTTTTGCATTTTCAACAATCACAACATCTCCTGTAAACGCGTGTCCGAGGTTCTTGATCTGATATGTTCCGGTATCTGTGGGCGTGAACTGTACAGTCAGGATTTGTCCCGGAAGCAGAAAATAGGTAGAAGTGATCCAGGGCAGGATGCTCACGCCATTGATGTGTTCACCCATATCGCTTGTCATTAAGAGCTGTAAAGGTTGTCCGACAGGTGAGATAACGGGATCAGGAGAGTAATCAAAATCAAAATAGACCCTTTGAATCACTGATAGAACGTTCACGCATGCCTGGGGCGGGGTTTGGTTAAGAAGGATTGTCACCGAATTGCCACCAGTGTTGGTCACTGCAAGATCAGGCCGCCCATCGCTGTTGAAATCACCTGATAGAAGGGCCTTTGGAACCAAACCAACAGTAAAAGTTTCCGCTACGGCAAAACCACCTGTGCCATCTCCGAGCAGCACTACCACGTTATGATTGACTGCATCAGTAACTGCCAGATCATTATTACCATCACCATCAAAATCTTCTATGACCACTGCAATCGGACCGCTTCCTGCCACATAAGAGCTGCTTGTAAACCCTCCCAACCCATCGGCAAAAAACACTGTCACTGTACTATCCAGCACATTAGCCACTGCAATATCAACGATACCGTCCATATTTATATCACCTAATGCGATATCTTTTGGTGAATTGCCAACAGGAAATGCAGATTCAATATTAAATGCACCTGTACCATCCCCGGAAAGTATCACCAACGAATCGCCAAGATCATTCCCAACTGCTAAGTCAATGATGGTATCGGTATTAAACCAGCCTGCTGCAATCGGCACAGGGCCGTTGCCCGTATAAAAATCACCAACTTTTACAAAACTCCCCAAGCTATCCCCCAGAAAAACGGTGATGTTATCATCACTACGATTGGTAACTGCCAGGTCAGGATAATCGTCTGCATTGAAGTTAGCAACTGCAATCCAGCGAGGCCCTAAGCCGGTTGCATAGAAAGTTGGGGGGAGAAAACCTCCGGCACTATCTGCTAAAAACACGGCTATCGTGTTGCTGTCTTTATTGGCAGTAACTACATCCAAAACACCATCTCCATTAAAATCGTTAGTGGCAATATTGTGGGGTCCTTTATGGATGGTAGCGATACTATCCTGCAGTATGAAAGTACCTGAACCATCTCCATAGATCAGCGAAATGTTAGAACCCAGCATGTTTGCAACAGCCAGGTCAGCATTGCCGTCCTGGTTCAACTCTATCAAAACTGCAGAGCGAGGACCCAGGCCAGCCGGTATGGTTGTGGATGAAAATTGCAATACCTGAGCTTCTGTGAAAAGTGGTGTGATTGAAAATACGACCAGTAATTCAATCTTATTAATTAAATGTTTCATGACTGATAAAAATTAATTGAAATTATAATATATGATAGAATTGATTTTCATCTCTGATTTTTTTTCTTATCAAATTTTTATATAAATATTAAATTATGACATGCAAATAAATATAAATTACTTGTAATTCACAAATATTTGTAATTCGTAATAATTTATACGTCTATTTCAATCCTCAGCAAATGGCTTGCAAAATTTTTCCCCAGCGTATCCATCCGCAATGACCTGGATCCACCCCCATCCAGGGCTTTATGACATACAAAGTTAATGGCTTCTATTACCGGCCATTCATAACGAAACACTTTACCTTTTATGAGTCCTTTAAAATGTTCCTTAACCTTTTCGGAGGTGAGCTGTTTCTTGATAATTTCATAATGTTCCGGAGATTTTGCAAGCACGCCTATATTGCAAATATCGTTTTTGTCTCCGGATCTGGCGCTGGCGATTTTAAGTAATTTAACTTTCATCTGTCTAAATCAATGATTAGTTCTAATACGCATAGTACATAGCGTAGAACGTTTATTACCATGCGCTATGCGCTAAGTTTTCAAAATTTCAACCTTTTCCTCAACCAATTCCCTTGGAATCAGCGTTGGCCATAAACTCAGCAAAGTCCTATTTGTCTTACCCCAGCCGGGCATACTGTTCATACCCGGAGGACCGTTTAATGCCAGGCATACAATGGATTGCATCGCTATTTTCCCAACTTTAGGCTCCTGATGTTTTATCACAAGTCGTACCCCAATTTCATTTAAGTCTTCCTTTTCTTTGTCTGTTGGTATGGGCGCTGCACTTCCGTGAATACCGTTTATTCCGATAAAGGAATATTCAAACCGTTCAATTTTTGCTGGGTTCCGGACACTGCCTGCCTGCCGAAACCTTGGCGCAGGCAGGGATACTGGACCCGCCTGCCATAGGCCTTTGGCGGGCAGGTGTCGGTTACTACTACTGCTACTGCCACTTTCACCTTTCCTACCGTTTGTGTTTTCTAATAGATGTAAATCACTCCAAATTTTCTCTACGGCTTTGATGAACATTTGTGCTTTTTTGTAAGCATAGGGCCAGGAAAAGAAGAAAAATTGTTCACTTACATATCCTTCCATCAACCCGATGGTCATTTTTAAAAGTTCAGGCCTTGGTTTACCTTTAACTCCTGAAAATCGTACTTTGTTTTTATCAATATCTTCAATTTTGACTTCTGTCAGATCTACTATTACGTCAGGAGTAATGTAATTGGCCGGGTCGTGAATTTCATAAATCAACTGCTCTCTTAAAGTATTTCTTGAAACTTTGCCACCCTGGCTTTCTAATTTTGTGAAAATTGCAGAGCCATCTTCCGAAACTTCTGCAATCGGATAACCCAGGTTGCTAATTTTATAATCCATGGGCCATTCAGCATAAGAATTTCCCCCGGATGCCTGTCCACCACATTCCAGTAAGTGCCCGATGGCGATACCACTGGCGAGAAGCCCCCCCGAGGGGGGGGAATTATTATCAAAATCCAATTTCCATCCAAAATGATGTATCAATATTCCCAATGTTAAGCAAGGATCGGCAACTCTGCCAGCCAAAATAATATCAGCTCCCTTGTCAAGCGCTTTGGCAATAGTTGATGCACCGAGATATACGTTCGCATGTGTAGGCTGATATGGAGAAGATGAAAGAGGTTCACCTGAATCCATATTTTCTAGTTTATACCCGTTATTTTGCAATTGCTTTAACTTAGGGAAAAAATCATCACCGGAAATCGTTGCGATCTTTAAACCTACAACGCCTTGTTTTTGGAGTATGGCAGCAACTTTTTTTGCAGCGCTCTCTGGATTGAGGCCTCCGGAGTTCGTAACTATTTTAATCCCATTTTTATAAGCTAACGGGAACAGGTTGGTTGCCATTAACTCAATATCTCTTGCATATCCCAGATTGGGGTCTTTTAACCTGTCTTTTTGGAGAATAGACAGGGTCAATTCTGCCAAAGCATCATGTACTACATAATCTGCTGCTTTTTCTTTAACTATAGCCATGGCAGCCGTGCTGCTGTCACCGTAAAAACCCTGGCCGGCTGCGATTCTGATAGGTGATTTGGTCATGGTTTCAAGATGTAAGGTAATAAGGAAATAAAGGTATTGAGGTATAATTTAATTACATTGGAGATAACTATTGCGGGTCTCAACTTCGCCCTTTGGGGTTTATCTGAAAAAGGATATTTGACTGTAATAATATCACCTTGTTTGTACATCTGATCTGTTTTTCAAAAATTCATCCCAATGGTCGTTTTTAGGGTTTTCCCAAATATCTCCAAAAGACTCATTTGCCATTGCTGATAG
This sequence comes from Cytophagales bacterium, assembly GCA_019456305.1. Taxonomy (NCBI): domain Bacteria; kingdom Pseudomonadati; phylum Bacteroidota; class Cytophagia; order Cytophagales; species Cytophagales bacterium. The sequence continues at coordinate 24,729 of VRUD01000002.1, forward strand.
TTCATCTGCAATAGTAGTGTGTTGGTTGTTTAAATGCTCTTTCAATATTGGCTTTTGAGCAGTTTCCTGCTTTATTTTAGCCAAAAACTTAACCCTTTCAATAGTGGGTAAAGTATTGTAAAGTTTAAGTAAATTTGATGCTGTTTCCATTATCTTAATAATAATTAATTTTGCAAATATAATAAAAAATTTAGTTATTTTGTTAAAAACGCTTTCACATCTCTTGCAGATTGCCCTGGGATCTCTTCCATTGGTATATGCCCCACTTCTTCATAGACGATCAGCTCAGCATTTGGAAGCTCATTCTTAAAACGATGGGCATGTTCAAGAGGTATCCATTTGTCTTCCGCACCCCATAGAATGAGCGCTGGGGATTTTATATTTTTTATGTCTTCCTCATTTCTTTCAAATTTTGTATTGGCTATGGAGATAAAAGCATCACGGTTGCCATCCATTAAAAACAGGTCTTGATAACGATCAATGATCTGGTCTGTTATCTTTGTTTGGTCACAGTAAACCTCTTTTAAGAATCTTTCAACCATATTACGCGGAGTTATATATTTAATGAGTTTATTTAAAAAAGGTGTTTGTGCCATTTTAAAAGGCAGTGGAAAATCTTTTCTTTCAATATATCCTGCTGAACCAATCAATATCATTTTACGGATACTTGCAGGATATTCCAGGACAAATTCCCAGGCAATCCACCCGCCTAATGAGCTGCCTGCGATGTCACATTGCTCTATGCCAAGGTTTTGAAGAAATGTGTGCAGGCATGACATATAAGTATCTCTTGTGTAGTCAGTAGCAGCAGTTGATCCGGTCAATCCAAAACCGGGAAGATCAAGTCTGATAATCCTGTAATCTTTGGCTAATGCATGAGCCCAGTCATCAAAAGTGTGGAGTGAAGAAAATGCTCCGTGAAGTAGTAATAAGGGAAACCCTTCCCCCTCGTCACGGTAATGCACCTGTATCCCATCAATATCCATAAACCTGGAATGTTCATTGATGTATTTTTCTTTGAGTTTTTCCATATACTAATATCCGATGCAAATATACGAATTTATACTAATGACACGAATAGGGTATAATGCTAATATACTAATTAAATATAAAATACTTAAAATGCCTAAAATTTATGCCACAAAAACTCTAAAATCACTAAACCCCCACACCAAAATATACAATTTTATATTTACATTATTTATCTTAGAGTTTTGGTGTGTGGGTAAATCACACAAAATTTTTTAGTGAAATTTCGTGTTTTTGTGCTTTAGTGGCGATTTTTTTATTTTAGGCATTTTAAATTTTACATTTTAGGCATTTTTTTTATTAGTATCATTAGTCCCGAGTACTCGGGATTAGCATTTTATACTAGTATCATTAGTATTCATTCGTATATTGGCATCGGTGATTCGTATTAAAGCAATATCTTACGATTTATAAAATTAAAAGTTATTTTTGTACAATGAAAATCTCTAAAATAAACACAAAAGATCTTTCCGAATCTGAATTAGCCATATTAATTGAAAAAAACAAAAAGATCTATACTGAATTCTACGATTTTCCATATTTAAAAAGTATCATTAACAATATAAGTGATTTTATTGATAAATATTACTTCAGGTCAAAATTTATTGGCTTTGAAAATATGCCCCAGAGAAACAATCCTGACACCCCTTTAATATATGCCAGTAATCATTCGGGTATGGCTTTTCCCTGGGATGGGATGATCCTCGGTGCCGGGTTGTTGAAAATGAATAATTACAATCTCTATAACTCAGTACGCGTTTTGGCAGCGCCTATGCTTTCTGAAACTCCTTTAATGAATGCCTATTTAATCCAGGATCTATGGAAAAGATGTGGTAGCGTTGATGCCACTTCATTGAATTTTGAGACTATGATGCATTATAAAGATGCTAACCTGTTAATATATCCTGAGGGTGTACCCGGCATTGGCAAGGGCTTCAACAAACGCTATCACCTGCAAAGATTTGCCACCTCTTTTATCCGAATGAGCATCAAATACAAAACCGATATTATTCCATTTGCAACTGTAAATGGTGAATATATTAATCCATATAGTTATAAGTCAATTAAAGTAAACAGGATAGTGAATAAAATTGGCATTCCCTTTCTTCCCTTAGGCCTTTCTACCCTGGGTATTATTTTACAGCCGTGGGTATTTTATTGTGCCTTCCCGGCAAATCTCACCTACGTGATGGGTAAAAGGATAAAACCCTACGAGATGACTGATAAACCGTTTGAGAAAATCGGAAGGGACGATCTTGTCCGAATAGCAAATAGCGTCAGGCGTCAAATGCAGCAGGAATTGATTGAAGCTGTTAGAAAATATGGACAAAAACCTTATAGGGCGAAAGAATTCTTCTCAATCACTATAAAAAATCTTTCAAAAGCATTTTATTTTTCCCCAACCGGCTGGCCGCTGATTTTTTTGGAACATGAAAGGCTTTATAAGAAAAGTAAAGGAAAGCAGGTAAATATGAAAATAAGATTCTTTTCTTTTATCAAAATGATCTTTATGAACCCAGGAGCTATGACCTTTTACCTGCCTGTGATTGGCTGGATACCTATTATTTGGTGGGTTTTCAGGAGGCGTAGGGCGTAGGGCGCATAGAGCATGGCGTATAGCTCCGTGAGTATAGTAGCTGTTAGCTGTTAGCTTTTAGCAATAGATTTGATAACACAATATCAAAATGAAGAACTTTAGAAGATTGAAAATTTGGGAACGAGGAATGGAATCTGTTAGCTTTTAGCTATTAGCTTTTGGCTTTTAGCTAACAGCCAACAGCTAACAGCTAACAGCTTTTTGAAGGGTTGCATGAAGAGCAACGCATGATCAACAGTTTCATTATTACACTGAAATTAACAGCTAACAGCTAAAAGCCCTTAACTAATGATAACCCGTAGCAATCGTAACTGATTAGTTACATAATTTATTATCTATGTGTAATTAGAAAATTTCATGTACCTTTGTAAAAAAACAGAACGATGAATACTTATCTCACACAGGCAAAGAACTTATATCTTCTCTCAAAAGAAGAATTTAATAAAGCAAAACGGCTGAATAATAATGAAGTCGCACGCGATGCAAGCGGAAAAGCATGGATAGCGACCACGGATGCGCTGCGTGGATTTTTGCTCTCCTGCGGCTTGAAAGAAAAACAATTACCGAAAAGCGAGCGCCAACGCCACGATATGATGGCGCAATACTGTAATGAACAAATGCTCTTCTCCTATTATTTTATAAGGAGTGAACTCCACGAAAACGCTTATTATGAAGGGATGATAAATTATATGTTGCTTTTTAAAGCGATGAATGAAGTAAAAAAATTTATTCACCGCTGCGGCAACGGGGGCTAAATCTTCCTAAGAAAATATAAAGTGTCTCTGATTCATATCAAACATAACCACTAACAACAAATGACCACAAACCCCTTTACTGAAGAGCACGAACTGCTCAGGCAATCGATCAGAAAATTCATTGAAAAAGAGATCATACCAAACGTGGAAGAATGGGAAAAAAATAATATCTGCAGTAAAGATGTTTTCAAAAAAATGGGTGAGCATGGATTTTTTGGTGTGACATTCCCTGAAAAGTACGAGGGCAGCGGCATGAATTTCTGGTCTGCCGTGGTAATTACTGACGAATTGGCGCAGGCAAATATTGGCGGTCTGGCAATGTCGTTATATGCTCATACCTATTTGCCTCTTCCTTTAATAAATGTAATCGGTACAGAGGAGCAAAAGGAAAATTACCTTGTACCCGCTTTAAAAGGTGAAAAAATAGCTGCTTTGGGCATTACAGAACCCGGAGCCGGTTCGGATGTGGGGGGAATTACCACAACAGCCAAAGATATGGGCGACCATTACCTGGTCAACGGGTCAAAAACGTTCATCACCAATGGTACAATGGCTGACTTTGTTGTTTTGGTAGTGCGTACTGATGAGAAAAATTTGTCGCTCTTAATATTTGATACAAACACAGAAGGATTTTCTGCCACACCGATCCGTAATAAGCTCGGCATGCACACCTCAGACACTGCGCAATTATTTTTTGAAAATTGCAAGGTACCTAAGTCAGCATTGATAGGAAAAGAAGGGTACGGATTTTATTACATCATGAATAATTTCCAGGAAGAAAGGCTGCTTGCTGCCGTAACAAGCACTTTTATTGCTGATTGGGCATTTAAAAAAGCAAAGCAGTACACGGTGGAGCGCAAGGCTTTTGGCAGGCTGATAAGTGATTTTCAGGTGATAAGGCATAAATTAGCGCAAATGGCTGTGACGGTTGAAGCTTGCCGCTCAATCTCTTATCGTGCGGTTGCTGAGTTTATTGAAAAGGGCAATAAGGCCGAAAAGATCATCACAATGGCTAAAGCCTTTACCTCCGAAGAATGTATGAAAGTGATCAATGACGCTTTGCAATTGCACGGAGGCGTTGGTTATACTGAAGATTACGGCATAGCAAGGGCATGGAGGGACGCCCGCCTCATATCAATCGGTGCCGGCACAACCCAGATCATGCACGAGATCCTGGGTAAAATAATTTTAGACGAAGTGGAGCATAAAGATCAATTAAGACAATTTGCGAATGTCGAATGATGATTTACGATTATCATTTAATAATGAAAAGCTTATCGTTGATCATATTACTTTTAAGCATTCAATTAAAATGCTTTACTCAAAATCTACCAACCACTATACCCTATGCCCCACCAGTTGGCGGGGCTATGCACTATGCGCCTAATATTGACCCTTACAAATATATAGCTACGCTTGAATTTGACGGGAAAGATTTTTTTGATTCGGGTGAGCAAAACTTCCCACATTCTTTCAGCTTTAACACCACTCAAGATGCGAATAATGACGGGAGCATTGATGTTGAAGATAATCTTGAAAATTTGATCCGCTTCGCAATTGGCAATTATCTCTATGGAACTGGCAGATCGGGTCTCACAAACAGAGGGCCTAATGATCAGCGGCCTGTAGTATATTTCCACTTTGTTCAACGGCAAAAATATGATGTATATGAATACTGGCTCTATTATGCAGATAATGACTGGTTAAATGATCACGAACATGATTGGGAAAAATACTATGTATATGTTAAGGATACCACACCGATTTATATCATGATAAGCTGGCACAATGATTTTAATCTCTTTTCATGGTGTGAGATTTCAAAAGATGATGGCAATCCGATCATAAAAGTTGATGGCGGTTCCCACGCTATGGGAAAAGGTTCTGAGGATGGGGTAGTTATTCGTTATAATGGTGAAATCTCAAAAAATAACGGGCAGCTTGATGTTGGAGATAGCGCTACAATTCCATGGATCATTTATTCAAATGATTTCAATGTATTCAATGCCATTTCATACATTCAAAGTCCTGATACCTTCTATTACGGAGATCCGGAATATTCCTCAAACAGCGATGAGTGGGGAGATCCACGTGATGCACCCTGGAAACGGGTGGAATGGGACAATCCTCCCACTGTACCGATCGTAGATTTAGGCGGAGACAAGACGATCTGTTCAGGAAACAGTATAGTGATTGATGCAGGCCCGGGTTTTAGCGCCTATCTGTGGTCTGACAGTTCAACCGGGCAAACCATTACAGTAACTACCCAGGGAGAATACTCAGTGGAAGTGACTGATAATTTCGGATGCGCTCATAGTGATACGGTAGAAGTATTCGTAGAAACATTGTTGCCTGAAGCAGGTTACAATCATGTTTCAACTGGGTTAACGGTTAGTTTCTCAGATTCATCATTGGCTGCCTTAAATTGGCTCTGGTATTTTGGAGACGGAAGTCCCGGTTCAACGCTTCAAAATCCAACACATGGTTATGCCACCCAGGGAACTTTTAATGTGTGTTTAATCGCAGGCAATGTTTGCGGTTCAGATACTATTTGTGATAGCATAACTATTGTTTCAACTGGTATTCAGAGTTTTGTATTTAAAAATGAAGTGAAAGTCTTTCCTAATCCAGCCGGTACCACTTTTACAATTTATATCAATTTATCTGCTACTGGAGACCTCTCTTTTGTGCTTTATGATTTGCCCGGCAATGAAGTAGAAAGGAGAGAAAATCTTACAACTGGAAAAACCAAATTTAGCAGAAATGATCTGCCTAATGGAATGTATATTTATAAGCTGTTTAATAATAAAGAAATTATAAAAACGGGGAAAATAATATTGTTTGAACCTTGACCATTTTCTTTATTTAAAGAATATTATTCTATTACAGAAAAGACAAAAAAAAGAAAAAATGTTGTCGGTTCCCTGGCGGTTACTGATAATGCTAACAAAAACGTTCGGAGTACGTATTGACAAATATTGACTATCTTTACAACAAAAAAGATCATGGATTATAAACAATACGAAAATAATCATACTTATTTTCGTATTGTCGTGTGTTTCCACCCGATACTCCCTGTCAGGTGGGAAGACCTGGCAATACTCAAAATTTTAAAACAAGATTATGAATATATTTAATAAACAAATTAGCCGTTTAAAATTAGACGGGTGGCATTGTAAATATGTTTTACCTTGCTTCTTTATACTTTTTACTTTAGTTCCTTTGCTACGCTCAGGACAGGCTTTTGCACAAGAACAATCTAAAATAATTGACAGCCTTCTTGCAGTTCTTGAAACTGTCAAAGAAGATACAAACAAAGCAATAACATTATATGAACTATGTTGGCATAATAGAACAATAGATCAGAAAAAAGCTCTTGAATATTGTAATCAAGCTTTGAATCTATCAAAGCAATTAAATTTTCAAAAGGGGATTGCATATAGTCTTACAAAAAGTGGAGTAGTTTACAGAATTAAAAAAGACTATGAAAAAGCAATTGATTACTTACAACAAGGTTTAAAAGTAAGTAAAGAGGCGGGGTTCAAAAAGGGAATTGCATTTTCGTCAATTGAAATGGGTATAGCTTATTATTATCAGGGAAAATACGAAAAAGCTAAAGACTATTATTTACAATCACTAAAAATTTATAACGAATTGGATAATCAATATGCAATGGCTGTTATTTCGTATAACATTGGTTATATTTATTCTTTTCAAGGTAAATATGAACAATCAGTAGCTTATTATGTAAAATCCTTAACAGTTTATAAAAAATTGGAGAAAAACGGGAAAATGGCTAATTGTTTAAATAATATAGGGAATGCTTATGGTATGCAAGGCAATCATAAAAAAGCAATTAACTATTTTCAGCAAGCCCTTGATATGTACACCAATTTAAAAGACAAGAGAGGAATTGGTTTAGCTATGTATAATATTGGAGAAATGAATTATAAAGAAGAAAAATATGAAAAAGCTATTGAATATTGCAATAAAAGTTTAAAAAATGCAAAAGAAGTTCAGGCAAAAGATATAATTAAGTTAAATTACGAAACCCTATCTGCGATATACACTAATCTAAAAGATCAAGAAAAAGCTGTTAAGTACAAAAAACTATTGTCAGAATTGTAAGTATAGTCATAATATAATTTAATGAATGTAAAACATTTTTTCCTCATTCTTCTTATTACTAATTCCTTGCCAGGTTGTATTTCTTTTTTAAAAATGCCCCCAATTCCAAATGATTCTATTGATGTTAGTAGGGAACTAAAATATATATACAAAACTGATCAAAAAGATAGAAGGCAAAATTTATTAAGGTTCATATTTACTCCGGAAGAAAAGAAAATGCAAAATAATAAACTAATTGCAGTATCAGATAGAGATTCAATAAGACTAACAAGAGTAATTGACCTATATGACAAAAACTTAATAAAAACTTATGAAGATAAATTTAATGCAGCTTTTATATATTTACATGGGGGTGGTATAAAACTAACCAAAGATTCTCTATATATGAGAATCTCTTATAGTCTTTTTAAGGATACATATGAGAATTCTGATATAAAGAAATTAAAACGTAGGGCAGAGCCTTTGATGAATCAGGCATATTATAGATGGCAATAGCTCTTACAATATTACTTTTACCCCCGAGTCTCAGGGTCAATAATTAAAAGCGCCAAATAACAATTAAATTCCAAACACCAAATCTCAAACAAAGCCAAAACAAACCCATTCTATTATTTGATGGCGTATGTAATTTATGCAGCTTTTTCGTTAATTTCATAATAAAGCGGGATAAACAAAGCAAATTTATGTTTGCCTCATTACAATCAGAAACAGGGAAAAAGCTGCTGCATAAATTTGGTCTTCCAACAAACGATTTTCACTCTTTGATCCTGATCAACAGAAATGAGTATTTTACAAGATCAACCGCAGCGCTCAAGGTAGTTAAAGAATTTAGCGGGCTTTGGCCTGCTGTTTATATGCTGATAATCGTACCAAAACCTGTAAGAGATTTTCTTTATGACTTCATAGCAAAAAACCGCTATAGGTGGTTTGGGAAGAAAGAGCAATGTTTGATTCCTACAAAGGATATTGAGGACAGGTTCTTTTGATGGTTGATGGGTTTTATCTAAATTTTAGTGTTATATAAAGCTGAGTCCACTCCAAAAAGTCAATTTTCGCCACAAAAGCACAAAAACACAAAATCCCACAAAAGTTATTTGATTGATTTTCAATGTTTTGTGGGATTTTGTGCTTTGGTGTTTTAGTGGCATTTTTTCTTTTTTAACTTTTTGGAGTGGACTCAAAGCTTCATAATCCATCATCCATCTAATAAAACCTGCTCCTGTTATCCTCAATCTCTGCAAAGTCTCTAATAGATTCGTTTATATAATATTGGCTGGAGGAAGACCGCTTGTTAATTAATTGTGATTTATAGGAGTTAAAATCTTGTGTCTCGGCAGCGGGAGTTAATTTTACTAATTCTATTAACAGCACCCCGGTTTCTCCAACAAATGGCTCAGTTCTTTCTCCTTCTTTAAGCGCAAATATCTTGCCGATTGCTATGACATCATTGCCAACGCCTTCCAGGTAATTTGACTGGAAATTTACATTTCCCGCAGTTTTTACCAGGGCGTCTGAGCCATATTGTTCTGCTATTTGATCAATACTTCCGGATGAGGCGATAAGTTTTTCCATCATTTGTTCACCTTTTAGCTTGTTCCGTACTTTAACCGTGATCTCATCTCTTACCTTGTCAATCTGAGCAGTACCTTCATCCTGTTTTTCTATAACTGCTGCAACAATAATTTTATCTTCAAATTCAAATACCTGTGATACATCTTCTACTTCTGCATCTTTAAAAGCCCATCTAATGACTTCCCTGACATTAAGCATATTATTTAAATGCTGGTCTGTTTTGCCAACATTTTCAGCAAGGTCGCTTGTAATGGAGGTATCATTTTCAATATTGAGATAAAATTCCGATAAGTTTTTGGACGTTCCGGAAAAAAAATCTGCTTTTACATAGACTGCATTTCTTGTTTCATCGCTGGCATAGATTTCTCTTTCCACGGTGGCGACCTTAAATAATTTATTGGTTTTTAATTCTGTAATTTTAATGATATGATAGCCAAAACGGGTCTCTACCGGTTCAGGTAAAAGTCCCAATTTTTCACTTTTAAATACCGCCTCATTAAATGGGGCTACCATCGTTCCATCATCAAACCACCCAAGGTCACCCCCTCTGGTTGAAGTAGCGTCACTGCCATGAATATTTGCCAACTCTTCAAAGCTGCCGCCTTGCTTTATTTGTTTCAGAACATTTTCGCATTCCCTCAAAGCCTCAGCTTTGTCTTCATCTGACTCGCTTTTTGTTTTGAACAATATATGGCTTGCCCTGGCATAATAGATTGAGTCTTCCAATATATCTTCTATTTTGTACAGAATATAGCTTGATTCATCTGCGAATGGACCCAATACCGTGTCTTTTTGGAGTATTGCCGGGTTATTTTGTAGTTTTTCAGGCATATCGCCTATGTGCATAGAATCCGGATTATATGACAGATCAGAATTTAAACTGACAAAAGCTGAATCATCTTCTGCTAAAGCAAAGCTGCTTTTCAGATCATTTATTTCTTCATAAAAATAAGCGCTGTCTTTTGCAGAAAGTATAATCGGGAAAACCACGTACTCAATACTCCCGGTTTCATCTACCTGGTATTGATCCTGGTTTTCCTCCAGGTATTCTTTTAATTGATGTTCAGCTACATGGACAGTGGTATCATATATTGAATAGAATGGAACATATATGAATTTTACTTCGGCTCTGGCATTTTGCTCATTATAAAAATTTTTAGATTCATGAGTGGTAGCATAATTTGATAATCCCAGTAAATTTTCATATTTTGTTCTTAATCTTTCGGGTCCAATGTTTCTTTCAAAGACGTACCACATTGCTTGCTGCTGTGGCTCTAATTGACCAAGATTCTGAAGGTAGTTGATGATCAGGTTGCGGTCAAATTGATTTGTTTCCGGGTTCACAAAAATTTGCCTGAGGGACGGATGGATATTTGCACCCTGCACTATGTCCACAACTTCTTCTTCTGTTACCCTAAGTCCGAGCTTATTAAATTGATCCAGGTAAGAGATTTTGAAGATAAGTTGATTCCACGCCTGTTCCCTGATACCGGGCATTTCATTTTCATCCGGATTTTTACCCGTGTTAAGCAGGTAATTATTTTTAAATTCATCAACCTGCTGTTGAAAATCCTGCAGTTTAATTTCGTTTCCGCTAATTTCGCCTACAATTTGAGTGTTATCGCCAAATAGACGAGACTGACCGAATAAAAGGTCCTGGAGTACAAAACCCCCTATACCTATTGCTATGACACCTACTGCAAGACCTGCTCGTTGTCTTATTTTATTGATAATTGCCATGAGATTCTTTGATTGGTTAACCCGATGCAAATATACGAACGAATACTAATAAATTATTAATTGTATGAATGAAATTCCCTAAATGCCTAATGGTTATATGCAAAATAAAAATGAGCAGTTAAATTATATATAATTTCGTTAATTTTTCTTTTGATTTTTTAAAAAAATATTTAAAAAAACTACTAAAGAGTTGTGTTCTTTACTCACTTAAAAAAACTTTGCTCAAAGGGTAAATTCAAGAGTAAATATTCAATAGTGATATTTTTCAAATAAAGAAATCTTTTATTTTTTAAATTAACATTTATTGTTTTATTTTTGTAAGTCCCATAGGGACGAGATTATGGTAGTAGTAGAAAGAATTTCCCCCATACAAATAAAGCTCCGTTAGGAGCGACATTATTGTCTAAACCCAACCAGTTAATCATAAAATTCAAACAAATATTTTTCATCATATTTTATTTCAAATTTTTTCAGTAAATCCAGATATTCTTCACGAAATGTACATTTTGAATGATGTTTTTCCTGATTCATAATATAGTTAATAACCTGGTTTCGTTGTGATCTGGAATATGTAAATCCTCCATATCCTTCCTGCCAACTAAATTTTCCATGCACAAATTTTTTTATATTTATCCATTTTGAAGAATTGGATTTTACAATCTGAATGATATTAGACAAATTTGAAACCGGCTGCATTTCAAAGAAAATATGAATATGGTCTTTCCATCCATTAACAGCAAGCGAATATTGACCGATATTAGAAAGAATACCATAGACATATTTATACAGTTCATCCCGGAAATCCTTGGTGATGATGTTTTCACGCCCTTTAACAGCAAAAACAGCTTGAACATTCATTTGGGTATATGTATTTGCCATAATGTTTTGATTTTAATGTTGAATTATGCATGTTTGATTTTTTACTACTACTCCATAATGTCGCCCCTACAGGGCTTGGGAGTTTTTTGTTTGATTCATTTTTTACCATAATATCGCCCCTACAGGGCTTGGCTAAATTTCGCTTAATTCATTTTCTATCATAAATACTCCCCAAAATTAAAAAATATTTTCAGAGAACAAAATTAAATTTTTTTCATTAAATTTGAACACTTTTAGGTGCTCAAATTCATTTTGCCATCAACCCTTAATCAGTTAAATATTTTTTCAAAGTAAGCTTAACGGTTTCTATCCGGGCGTTATCCATCGTTAAGATCTTAAAAGTAAAGGGAGAAATATTTATTATATCATTCACTTTAGGAATATCTTCATTTACCATAAGAATAAAACCTCCCAATGTATCGTATTCGTCTTTAGGTATATTCCAATTGTACTTGTCATTGAGGTAATCAATTTCGTGTCTTGCGCTTAGGATGTAGTTATTTTCATCTATTTGTTGTTCTATTTTTACCTCTTTATCATATTCATCCTGGATCTCACCGAATATTTCTTCAATAACATCTTCAATACTGACCACTCCGGAAGTGCCTCCAAATTCATCTGCCACCAACATCAAACTTTTGCGTTCAGCAATAAATTTTACAAACAATTGGTTTGCCGGTAATGTTTCCTGCACAATAGAGATTTTCGTGAGAATATCCTGTATTTTTTTAGGTTTTTTAAACATTTCTGATGAATGACAGTAGCCTATGATGTTGTCAATAGATTTTTTATAAACCAATATTTTTGTATGGCCACTCTCAATAAATGCTTTTTTTAATGCTTTTATTCCATCTTTAATATCAACTGCAACAATTTCTGCACGTGGGATCAGACAATCTCTCACGCTTAGGTTTTTAAATTCAATCGCCCTGTTAAAAATTTTAGTGTTAATATCCTGTTCCTTATTCAAATTTCCATGTTGACTTTTACTATTAATGTAATTAGTCAGGTCAGTAAGTCCGAATACCGGTTTTTCTTCAGAATATTCAAGTTTAAAGATCCTGGTTATTACAACTTGTGAAAGTGAGGCTATCAAATATACAAGCGGGTACAATAAATAGTAAATGATGTACATAGGGATTGAAAATATCTCTATCATTTTATTCGGGCTTATCATGAAAATACTCTTGGGTAAAAATTCTGCCACTGCCAGAACGATGGTCGTTGAAATTAAGGTTTGTATAAGCAAAATGCTTATTTCGTTATTAATAAATTCTGGTAATATTGCTGATATAGTTGGTTCTAAAATGCTTGCCATAAAAATTCCAAACACTACCAATGCTATAGTATTCCCAATAAGTATGGCAGTAATAAATTTGGAAGGTTTTTTAAGAAAATGTCCCAGTATTTTACCACTGATATTTCTTCGTTTATTTTCTAATTCAATGTGGAGTTTATTTGCAGAAATGAATGCTATTTCAATTCCTGAAAAAAGAGCTGAAAAAATTAATGCAATGATGATGATGCTTATCTCCATTTATTCGCTAATTGTAAAAACACCTGTAGGTTTTAAAATTTTGTATTTCGAAAAATCCTCGTTGGCATCAAGTCCTTCACCCATTAAGATCTCTTTGGGTGTTTCTATCCTTACAAATTTATCTGTAAATATCCTTTGTTCGGTAGGATTCCAATTCAATTCTTCACAATTTAACTGTTCATTTTCCAGTTTGTTTTTAATGATCACATTCCCGGTTACATTATAAATTCCGGTCTTTTTATCAAACTTACCGAAATTTGATCTCAAAGTTGAGGATACTTCTTCATATTCTGTATAAAAGATCAAATTTAATCCTTCGGGAAATGTCCTGTCTCCATTTTGAAATTCATATTCTAATGGCGCCCGTAATTTTATCCGTAAAATTGCAGAATCACTATAAAGGGTTTCAATATCATGCAATTCAATAAGAGGGCCATCGTAGGTTTTCATATCTTTGAGGTCATCTTTTGAGGATGTGCAGGAGATAGACATTGTTATAAAGCATACTAATAATAAAAATGACTGATTCATATTTTATAGTACCGGAATTTCAAAATTTATACATAAGTTGGTCCCGCCTGAGGCGGGACCAAAAAGCAGTTGGCAATTAATGCAATAAGTCAGAAGAATCAGGACAATTGCCAACTGCCCATTGCTCCCGAGTACTCGGGACCAACTATCTCCTTCTAATCTTCACATTCTCATTGATCCAGCAGCCGGTATTTATAACCTGTCCTTTATCCATCGTTAGCCCGAAAATTTGTTGCATAGTAGGGAACTGGGCTTTAGCCATTTCCATTTTATTTTTTGCCCCGGCTTTCTCATATTGATCATAAGCAGCAAAGTAACAAGCTCTTGAAATTACTTCATTCTTTTCAACTTTACAATCCGCTGCACTGTTGTAATACAGATTACCTATCAGAATATAGGCTTCTTTTTTGCCTGGATCAGCGGAAAGCGCTTTTCTGGCATAGGACCTTGCCTGTGCTTTTTGTCCCTTTCTGCTATACAGATCTGCTATCTCATAATAACAGGTTCCTTTTTTATATGCATTATCAGCCAATGGTAATGCAGTATTGCAGTGTTTTAGGGCTCTGTCAAATTGCTCAAGCGCTTTGCAGATACGGGCAGTCGTTATTATTAAACCGAAACTTGGTTCTTTACTTATTATAGTCTCTGCTGCATCAATAAAAAGCGGGTCTTTTGCACATTTAGCGGTTAACATAAGGCTGTATATCTGTTTAGCCAGCTTGATATCATCTTTATTTTCGCGAAACTTCGGGCCAAGATTATTACGCACAAAATCGCAGTCAACGCTAACGCAGGTAGTAAGTAATTTGTTAACCTCGTTTTTCATTTTTTGCCAGCTCTCAACTTTTTTTCCCCGGTCGATATTAAAATCAATAATGCCAATTATTTTACCGTAATAATCAAGCACCTCCTCGTCAGTGAGATCTCCTTTTTTCTTTTTCTTGCATACCAGGTCCATATATGCTTTGGTATTATAGGCAAAAGTATTAAACCCATTTAATCTGAATATCTTTTCATAAAGATCAAAAAGCTGATCGGTTGTACCTTCTCTGGATTTTAAATACAACCAAGCCTTTAAACCTTTTCTGTTTGTTGCTTTGGCTGTGTCGCCAAAATATTGGATACGCAGGTCAAACATCAATAATGCGGAATCCTGTAAAGCTATTTTCAGTTCTGCATCTTTCGTTGTTTTTACTATCTTGCCATATATTTTTGAAGCATCAATATAAAGTGATTTATTCAGCTTAGGAGTATTTTCCAAAAGCCACCTTATATAAATTATTGCGTTGGCATAATCTTTCTGATTAAGGTAGTCTGTATACAGGATGTATTTTTCTTCTGCAATTTGCCTGTTAAGTCCCCAATCCCAATCATTCTGGGCTTTTGATTCAAGATTAAAGATTGTCAAGCAAAGCAAAATCCCGATAAATAAATATATCTTTTTCATGATTATGTGTTTGTGTGTTCATGTTGCAAGCGCAGCGAAGCAATCTCTTTCAAATAGAATGAAAGCAACGTGAACACATGGGCATCTCTAAAAACTACACCATACATTCCCCTCTATCAAGAGGGGCAAGGGGTGTGTTTTAAAAAATATGTAGTTTTTAGAGATGCCCACATTTCTAATCCACTTTCCGCCTCACAAACCATTTATCATTAATTGAAATACCTGCATAAATCCTAAAATATCGCTCTTTAATAAGGCCATTACTTGTTGTTCCTCTTTGACCTATAATAAATGCAAGGTTTAAATGAGACTTACTTTTCCTAACTGGCAAAGATACACCAAAATTGATACCAATATTTTCTATTTGCTGATTTTTTAATTTTATCGGGGTTTTAGAATAACTAAATCCTGTACGATAAGTGATCCTTTTCAGGTAGTTATTCACAGAGCGGATGTCAGGAATTAACTCTCCTCCCAAACTAATAGTATAGCTGTTTTGTAGAGTCTGGCTGCTAACATTAAAATCCCGGAAAGATGACCAGTTGTATGTAGAAAAATCAGCAGCAACAGACCAATGCCCTGGATTATCAATACCTAATCCAAACTGAAATCTGCCAGGTAATTTTACATTACCTAACGAATCGTTCATAATTGTATCGGTTGAAATGATTTGATCAAATCCAAAATTGTCTTCTACCTGCCTTTGAATAGTAAAATCTCTTTTTGCATTGTGTTTAGATATATTGATTTTAGAACCAAAGTCATAAGCTGTTCCTATATTGAACCATGTCTTACCGGATATTTTTTGTCTATATGCTATACCGGTTTTAAATATAAAATCTGAAAGGGTTGTCCTTGTATGAAAAGCCATTTTGTATGGTACGTCATCAACAATTAATTGTGAAACCGATTCATTGATAATGGAGCCGAAAAGATATGAGATATTAATTCCGATAGAAAGACCTTTTAAAATTTCAATTCCGTTTGTCCAATAAAGCTCGGTAATGCCTCCATTCCCCCGATAAGTGTATGAGACAGTATCATCGTCAGGGGTTGCAACAGAGGTATCAATAAAAATTGGTCTAACAAATGATACGCTATAGTTTACATTACTAAATGGTTTCAGGCCAACACTACTTGTCCATTTTTGATGTAAAGGAAAAGCAAAAGCCAGGTAGCTTACATTAGCACTCCCATCCCTTTGGGATAAACTTTCTGTGGTAATCTTTTTATTTTGCCCGACAAGGCTTGCCTCAAAAATGGTGAGCTTATTTCGGGTAAGTAATGCCGGGTTCTTATTGTTTATAAAATTAGGATGTGCCAGGCTGGTGCCTGTATTACCCATAGCAATATTCCTGATAAAGGCTGTATTGGTCAAATCCCCTATCCCAAACTGTGAGTAAGGAGAATTGCCTAAATCCTGTGCGTAGGGATCATTCTGAGCAATAAAAACAATTATTGAATATGAAAAAATGTATTTTACCGCTAAGACGCTAAGACGCAAAGGTTTTAAAAAAAAAAATGTAAGCATATATTTTACCGCAAAGGCACCATGTCGCCTATCCCGATGGTAATCGGGACAAAGTTATTAAAAAATTATTTTCTTTGCCCCTAGTTCTCAGGGTCTTTGCGGGGATTGCGGATTTTAGACTTTAATTTACATAACTATCTGCTAAATAGAACGCTGATGACGCTGATAAAACGGATAATCACAGATAAAAAATCAGCGCAAATCAGCTAAATCAGTGTCATCCGCGTTCTATTTGTCTTTTTTGGGTAACTTTGCGGTTATTTTTTTTCAAACTGTATTCAAGTATTTTATTCAATCCAATTAAAACCAATTCCGGCACCACAAAGATGGGGGCTTTTAGTCGTTTTTCAAAAAATCTGGCATCTCCACCGCAAAGAATAACTTTCAAATCATCAAATTTACTAAAATAAGCGCTGATGATACCTTGTAATTCAGCGATAGTGCCATTTATAACGCCACTTTCAATAGCATCATGTGTATTTTTTCCAACTAGATCGAATTCCTTTATTTCCTTTATTTCCTTTTTCAGTAACGGGAGTTGTACCGCAAAATTATGTAATGCTTTAAATTTCACATCAATTCCGGGAGAAATACTTCCACCATGATAATTATTATTTTTGTCTATGAAATCAAAGGTAATACAAGTGCCTGCGTCAATTACAAGGCAGTTGTTTTCACGATACAGATGATTCGCCCCTACAACTGCGGCAAGCCTATCCATGCCCATGGTTTGTGGAGTTTCATACAGGTTATTGATGGGAAGGGGGGTACGATGGTCTAATTCAATTATTTCACAATGCTTACTTACTGATTTTAGCAATTGCTCATTATCCTTTTTTACCGAAGAAATAATAGCTTTATCAACCTTTTTTTCAATAATGAATGAAACAATTTTGTTAAGATCAAAGTTATCATAAAATTTAACTAATTGATTTTTATCAAAAAGAGCTATCTTGGTGGTAGTATTACCGATATCAATTGCCAGGTTCATGGGGGGCGGGATCTGTGTTGAAATATTGCTCGATTTCACTTAAAAACGTGCTCCAAACATCAGTTATATTATCTGACAATTTTTTCAACTCCTCTTCTTCCAGCATATAACCATATCCATGAACAAAGGAGTGCCTAAAGGTTAAATAGTCATATAGTCTGTGAGCTAATGATGCTGAAATGATACCATGCGAAACAGCTTTTTGAACTAATTCTTTATGCCAGTATTCAGATTTTGGAAATGTAAGATGTTTTATTTTGTAAATCTGTTTTATAATATTTTCAATACCGTTATAAAAATTGTGAATGAATGTAGCAATAGCAGAAAGTTCAATAACACTTTTATCAGATCTCATTTCTGCATCTTTAAGATTTTCTAATGTAATTTCAATATGTTCTTTTTGGGCTAATATTTCTTCCGGTAGATCAGCCATATATTTTCAATCCTTTTTTGATAATTAACCTATTAAACAATGTATCATCAGATAAATCAACCAGGTCAACAGGTTTAGGGAGTTCTCTAAATAATTCGCCATAAAATTTAAAGAAAAAACCAGGTTTAACTCCTTTCACAGCTATGTCTATATCTCTATAATCTGTATCCTCATTGATAGAAGACCCAAACAATATGACTGTTTTAACATCATACTTTTTTGCGCACCTTAAAATGATATTTTTCTCTGAATTACTTATCATATTTACAAGCTCAATGTCATTTTAGCAAAATAAAACGCTCCATTTACCCCAAATTGCTGCACTCTCCTGCTGTAAACAAACATGCCGCTGTTTATATTCTCAGAGTGTTCGTGCTTATCGGGATATACATCCAGTATATTATTGGCGCCAATCGTCAATTTCAGGTTGTTGTTAAACTTGTAACTAATGCTGAGGTCAGTAATTATTTTAGGAGAGAAAACCTGGTCTCTTGATTCAAATTTAGGATCAATGTATTCTACCACGCCAAATCTGGTATTACGCAATAAGAAGTACCATTTTCCAACTTCATAAGTAAGCAGCAGGTTGATCTTGCTGTTGGGCTGTGCAACTTCAATACGTGAAATCTCTTCACGGTTATACAGTATGTCTTCTTTTCCTTTTAACAGATCAGGCGCTTTAATATCCCCCACTACTTTGGTTTCGGTAAAGTTAGCTGCCAGGGTGGCAGTGAGTCGTCCCGGTCCTAAATTGCCGTAGTAAGAACTTACAACATCAATTCCCTGGGTTTTCGTATCAACAGCATTGGTGAAGAATTGTGCAGCTCCTGCACCGAGCGGGTCAAGTATATTAGCATAAAGTGGGTCTGCATTTGAATCAAACCTCCCTGAAAGGACAATTCTGTCTTTAATGTTGATCAAATATCCATCTATAGTTAATGACAAGTGATCTGTTAACTTAGCGGTAACACCCAAACTTGCATTGTTTGATATCTCCGGTTCCAGTTGTTTAATGCCGAAAGCTTTGGTTACAGTGCTCTGGTTGTTGAAAGTTCCAACCTGTACTGCTACTCCTCCAATAAACTGCGTGCTCAAATTATTGAAGTATAGCTGGTGGAGTGAGGGTGCACGAAATCCGGTATTGTAAGCCCCGCGAACAGAAATACGATCAGTAACTTTGTAACGGGAAACTAATTTCCAGGTAAAGTTATCACCAAAATCGCTATACAGTTCATATCGTGCAGCAGTACCAAACAAAAGTTTAGAGGTTATCTCTGTCTCAATATCTATGTAAGCTGCAGTGTTGGTCCTGTTTTTGATCAATTCATTTTGTGGTTGAAAACCAGGGAAAACCTGGGCACCGGCTTTTCTTGATGATCCGTCAGACAACGTATCACTCCCATCAATCCAGGAGGCGTCTTCACCTGCAATTATCCGGTAATTTTCAAGACGGAATTCCGCACCAAAAGCCATGTTAACAGAATTGACCCATGAGAGGCTGTCGAATTTCCTGGAAATATCCAGGTTGCTTGTGTTCTGACTGTACTGGAATCCGCCACAATAGAAAGTGGTCGGAGTAGCAGTACCCAAAGAAGCATTGTCTGAGTTTTTTACTGTGAAATCAAATTTGTTGCTGCCCACGGTGTTGCTGAAATCGGTGATCCACTCGTTCTTTTCACCTCTTATGCCTGCAGTAAATGAACGGTCGTGAATGTCGGTATGTATCTGAGGAGAAAAACCGTAACGATAAAGTTCAAGAACCACTTTATTTTCATCTTTAGGAAACCTGTAGAATCCCCTGGCTTCACCTTTTCTGAAGTTGAACCCCCCATTTGCGTATAGTTCTACTCCGGCTTTTATTGGCACAACCGAATTGAAAAACATGCTGGCATTAGTGGTGGCAGAATTTCCGATCTCCATTACTCTGTGATTTTCATATCCTGTATTAGCCCAGAAAACATCCATCGAATCAAGATTAGAATCTCTTGCATCACCGTAAACTGTCCCTGTATAATCCCCTGATCTATTTACCGATCCTCTTTCAGTATAATCTCCCGTAACATTCACAAATCCTCCATTACCAATTTCAAATCCATAGTTGGCATTGGCTTGTTTTACCAGTCCATCACCTTGCTGCGTGATGCCTGTGGTAACGTTGCCCGAAATGATACCTGTTTGCTCTTTTAAGACAATATTGATCACCCCGGCAATAGCATCCGAACCGTATTGAGCAGCTGCACCGTCCCTGAGAATCTCAATGTGATCTACTGCTGCTATTGGTATCGCATTGAGGTCTGTGCCGACCGTTCCCCTACCTACGGTGCCATTGACATTCACCAATGAGCTGGTGTGCCTTCTCTTTCCGTTGATCAATACTAATACCTGGTCGGGACCAAGCCCTCTTAAGGTTGCAGGATCTATGTGGTCGGTACCGTCAGATATGGTTTGATGTGTTGAGTGGAAAGAAGGAGCAAGGTATTGAAGGATCTGGCCAACATTTGTTTGAGAAGAATTGCTAAGGTCCCTGGGCCAGTACACATCAACCGGTACTGCAGTTTCCATTAGTGAACGGGATTGTGTCCTGGAACCTAATTCAACTACCTCATCAAGCATACTACCGGTCTTAAGCATAAAGCTTACTGTAGCATCTTTTGAGGCAGTAACCTTTACCGGGTTGATTACGGGAGCGTATGTAACAAAACTCGCCTTTAATTGATAAGTGCCTGGTTCAGCTTCGAGGGTGTATACGCCATTTACATTAGCGCTTGTACCAATCGTTGTACCTACTATAATTAAATGAGCGCCAGGTAAAGGGCCAAATTTATCTGATACTGTTCCGGTAATCTTTCCTTTTTGGGCGTAAACCCCGTTAGATAATAAAAGTAATTTAATTAAAAAGAAAGTACTAAAATATACACATAATCTTCTTAATTTCATAATTTGCATTTTTGTTATTTGTGATTATATTAATAATTTGGCATCAAACCCCGTTACAAGTTTTAGCTATAACTTTTTCAGAAAATATGCAACTTTAATTAGTGTCTGTCTATAAAGTAGAATGTTTAATATATTATAGTAAAAACATAACTTCGTAAGTTGATTAAAAAGTCGGCAGTCCACAGTCGGCAGTCAGCAAATTTGCCAACTGCCAACTGCCGACTTAATGTTGAAACTTTGGATTTTCATTAACGAATATTTTTGACATTATAGACAGACACTAATTAGTTGTAACGGGGTCAAAGATAGTGAAAAAAATAAATACAAGAATATATTTGTCCTAAATCTATATTTTATTATGAAAAACAAAACATCCATACACCCTCCAATCTTTGGCGAATTGCACCTGGCACTATGTGCTATACGCTTTGCGTTTTGCGTTCAACTCTTCTTCAAATTAATCCTGGTATTGCTGCTTAGCACAGCCTTGTCTATTGCCTACTGTCAACTGTCAACTTCTTCATGGCAAGCCCTCTACGATAGCTCAGATGTATATTATTACAAAGGTGATTATCTAAAAGCTGCAGAGTTTCTGCAGCTTGCATTGCCTTTGGCTGAAAGTGAATTTGGTAAAGATTCAGCATACGCATTGACTGTTAATGACCTGGCTTTATGTTATCATGAATTGGGAAAATATTCTGTAGCCAACACTTTATACCTGCAAGCTTTAGACATCTACAAAATCCAATTAGGTGAAAACCATCCTTCTTATGCCGCTACAATAGTCAATATTGGTATGGTTTATAAAGATATGGGTCAATACATCAAAGCTGAAAAATTATACTTACAATCAAAAAAAATATATAAAACCACGCTGGGTGAAAATCATCCTGAATATGCCCTGGTACTCAATAACCTGGCAACACTTTATTCTTATATGGGTAAATATATAGATGTAGAAACACTACTTTTAGAATCCCTGAAAATAAAGAAAAAACACTTAGGTGAAAGCCATCCTGATTATGCAAGTTCCATCAACAACCTGGCACTTCTATACAATACGATTGGTCATTACAGCAAAGCTGAAGAATTATATTTACAATCATTAAAAATAATTAAAAATCTATTAGGAGACAACCATCCTAAGATTATAAGACCCCTTTACAACCTGGCAATTCTTTATACTAATATGGGCCGGTATAGCAAAGCTAAAAACTTGTTTTTAAAAGCATTGAATATAGTCAAAACCCATTTAGGGATTTACCATCCTGATTATGCAGGTATACTCCTGTCTCAAGCAGATAGTTATAAAAAAATGGGTCGCTACAGTGAAGCAGAAAAATTATATTTAGAAGCCATGGAAATATTTAAAACCCGGTTAGAAGAAAACACTCCGGTTTATGCTATTTGTCTTAACAGCCTGTCAGGGTTATATCATACCCTTGGCAGGTATAAAGAAGCAGAACAATTAGATCTGAAAGCTTTAAAAATATTTAAAACCCGGTTAGGAGAAAACCATCCTAATTATGCAAGTTCTCTCTTGTCTCTGGCAAATGGTTATAAAACAACAGGCCGCTATAGTAAAGCAGAAAAATTATATTTAGAAGCAAATAATATTGTTAAAAACCATTTTGGAACAAACCATCCTGATTATGCAGTTTCCCTCAGTAATCTTGTAAGTGTATATGAGAAAATGGGAGAATATAGAAAAGCTGAAATGTACTATCAACCTTTAATGTATAAATATCTTTACCATATCCATGTTTATTTCCCCTCTATGAATGAAAAAGAAAAAGGAGCATTTTATGAAACGATCAAGGGTGAGTTTGAGAAGTTTTATGGATTTGCATTTTCAACCTCCAAATTCCGTACAGCTGAAAAAGAAAGGGAATTACTTGCAAATGTGTACAATTATCGCCTTTCAACCAAGGCCCTTTTATTTAACGCAACAAATAAAGTACGTCAGCGGATCTTGGGCAGCAATGATAGTACGCTTATCCAAAAATACAGACAATGGCGTTCTGACAAAGATTATCTCGGTAAGCTTTATACGCTAAGCATAGCTGAAGTAAAAAAACAAAGTGTAAGTATAGATTCTTTAGAAGCGCAAGCCAATTTGCTGGAAAAGGAATTGTCTAAAAATTCTCAATTATTTGCAAAGGAATTTGATAAAAAAATTTACGACTGGAAGGACGTACAGGCACAATTGAAAGAAGATGAGGCGGCTGTGGAGGTAATACGATTCAGAAAATATGGTACTATTGTAGAAAAAATTTCTTTTAGAGACACTATTTACCATGTCCAAAAAGATGGCTTTACAGAAAAAGTTTATTATGCAGTCCTGATCTTAACAACTAACGAACTAAAGTTCGTAGTACTGGAAAATGGCAAAGAATTAGAAAAAAAATACCTCAATAATTATAAAAATTCTATTAAGTTTAAGGCATCAGATAAAGACAGCTATGAGCAATACTGGTCAAAAATTGCTGAAGCACTGAAAGGCATAAATAAAGTCTGGTTTTCACCCGATGGGGTTTACAACCAGATCAACCTGGCTACGCTGCAAAATCCCGAATCAGGTAAATTTCTTATAGAGGAAATGGATGTGCAGTTGGTTACCAACACAAAAGACCTGGTAGATGATAAAAACTTCCGAGGTTTTCAAAACCTCGGAGGTTTAGTCCCTGAAAAAACTGCCTCGCTTTACGGCTACATCAACTACCAAAACACAGGCATGCAAATACTACCCGGAACTAAAAAAGAAGTATCCATGATTGACTCATTGTTAAAATTAAATAAGCGGAAAAGTAAAATCTACCAATGGAATGCAGCTACTGAAGATGCCATTAAATCCGAACAAAGCCCTACCATCTTACACATCGCTACACACGGTTACTTTCTTTCAGATAATGAGATCTCGGGAAGAAATATTTTTGGGATTGATTCGATCTACTATGTGATGAATCCGTTGTTGAAGTCAGGGTTGATTTTTAGCAGCTCCTCTCTGACTTCCCCGAGTACTCAGGGGAGAACCGGCAAACCCCTATCCCCTACAGGAGGGAAAGGGGATGGCAAAGTCTCCCCACGTAGGGATTTAGGGGGTGGCGGCAAAATGGCTGGAGTTCTTACCGCCTACGAGGCAATGAACCTCAACCTCGACAATACAGAATTGGTAGTATTGAGCGCATGTGAAACAGGCCTCGGTGAAGTACAACATGGTGAAGGCGTTTACGGCTTACAGCGCGCCTTGCAGACAGCAGGTGCAAGATCGGTGATCATGTCTCTGTGGAAAGTGAACGACCAAACCACGCAGGAACTAATGATTTCGTTTTATTCCAAATGGCTGCAGGTCGAAGATCCAGACGCAGTCGGGGGAGGAGATAAGCATAAAGCATTTAAACAAGCGCAATTAGAACTTAAAGAAAAGTATAAACATCCTTATTATTGGGGGGCGTTTGTGATGGTTGGGAACTAAGTTGTCTGGCGACTTCAGTATTTTAATTTTAATTAAAATAAGAACTATTTATCTTTAGAAAGGTCTTAAAAAACAACCCAAAGTCGCCAGACGACTTCTTCAATCAGAGTTGCCTGATGACTTCAGACAACTCAACGACTCAATACAAACAAGCAGCAGTAGGCAGCGGCAGTTGGCAGTCCTGCCTCCTGCTGCTGCCGCTGCCAACTCTAAAATACTATGGCTTCGAAGTACAAAGTAATAGGTGTAATGTCCGGCACCTCCCTTGATGGCGTTGATATAGCATTTTGCCATTTTGAAAATAAAGATAATCGCTGGAATTTCAAAATTATTAAAGCACAAACAGTTTATTATAACACACAATGGAAACAACGGCTCGAAAATCTCAGTAAGCTGGATGCTTTGACTTTTGTAAAAACTGACATTGACTACGGGATATATTTAGGTGATATCATCAAAAAATTTATTGAAGTAGAAAAAATAAAACCTGAATTCATTGCTTCCCACGGGCATACTATTTTTCATCGCTCAAACCAGTCAACAGCCGGCAGTCGGCTGTTGGTAGTCAGTAATAATTTGATCAGCGCACAAATTGGTAATGGGGCATATATTGCAGCTACTTGCACGTTACCGGTAATTTGTGATTTTCGCTCCATGGATATTGCTTTGGGAGGCCAGGGGGCGCCACTGGTAGCAATTGGAGATAAATTACTTTTTTCGGAATATGAATTATGTTTAAACCTGGGAGGTATTGCTAATATATCATTTAGGGGGGCTTCCTTTGATATCTGCCCCATGAATATAGTGCTCAATTATTTTGCAAACCAGTTGGATGTGCCCTTTGATAAAGATGGAAAAATAGCAATGTCGGGTAAATACAATGCTGAATTATTTAAAAAACTTAATCAATTAAAATATTACAAGTCAAAATATCCTAAATCTATTGGAAAAGAATGGATAGACGGGAACATACTACCGATATTGGAAAGTTCCGGGATCAGTATTAAAGACAAGCTAAATACTTTTTGCCATCATATCGCATACCAAATCACATCAGTAATAAAATCTAAAAACAATCATAATAAACAATGCCGGCTCTTAATAACCGGTGGCGGTACCTATAATGATTTTCTCATGTCTTGTTTAGAAACAAATTTACAGGGCAATATCCAACATCCAGCCTCCAACATCCAGCTCATTATTCCAGACAAGCAATTAATAGAATACAAAGAAGCGCTTATATTTGCATTTTTGGGTGTATTAAGGATGAGGAATGAAGAGAATTGCTTAAAGTCAGTTACCGGAGCAAAGCGTAATAGTGTAGGTGGCGCTATTTATCAAGCAGAAAAAAGGTTTTAAATAAAGAAAGACTAACAAGGTCAATTGTCAACTTTTTTTGTAGTTTTACGCCTTCTAAAATCGTCATTCGTCATTCGTCATTCGTCATTCGTAATTTGTAATTTGTAATTCAACATGCTTCCCTCTGCCTGGTCTGTCATCCCATTTATTTTGCTTCTCTCTTTGATTGCCATGGGCCCATTATTTTTTGAGCATTTCTGGCATAAAAAGTATCCGTTAATCTCAGTGTGTTTAGCAGCATTGGTTGTGATCTATTACATTTTCATGCTGGACAATTCACATAGCCCTATGCATGCTGCGATTGAGTATATGCAGTTTATCTCATTGCTCGCATCTTTGTTTATCGCATCAGGCGGCATTCTGATCAAGATAGACAGGGATGGAACTCCAATGGCAAACACCATCTTGCTAATCATAGGATCTGTTGCTGCAAACCTTATTGGGACTACCGGAGCCTCTATGCTTCTTATAAGGCCATTTATACGTTTAAACAAAAACCGGATTAAGGCATATCACATTGTTTTTTTCATATTCATGGTGAGCAATGTAGGTGGTTCGTTAACCCCCATAGGCGACCCACCGCTTTTCTTAGGCTTCCTAAAGGGAATACCATTCTTCTGGACATTATTTCATAATGTGATACCGTGGGCTTTTGCGGTTTGTATTCTTGCGTTGGTATTTTATTTCTTTGATAAGAGAAATAATAGCAGACATGTTAGCAGTACGGATGACATGTCTGGGCAGATAGAAAACCATACCGGTAAAGTTACAATTAAAGGAAGCAAAAACTTTTTTTGGCTTGGGGTGATCATCTGTGCCGTTTTTATTGATCCCAATGTATTTGACTGGGTGCCTTACATATTATATGAGGAACAAAAGATATCTTTTTTAAGAGAGCTCATCATGCTTTCCACGGCTGTTTTGTCGTACAGGTTTGCAAACAAAGAAGCATTAACAGGCAATGAGTTCGAATTTGAACCAATCAGGGAAGTGGCATTTTTGTTTATAGGTATTTTTGGAACCATGATACCTGCCCTTGATCTTGTTGCTCAATATGCCAACTCTGAGGCGGGTATGGCAATGATCAATCAAAACAGCTTATACTGGGGAACAGGCGCGTTATCTGCTGTGCTTGATAATGCCCCTACTTATCTTAATTTCTTAGCTGCCGGCATCGCATCAAAGGGAGGAACCATCCAAAACATGGCTGAGATAAGAATATATGCTGCAGGTGGCTATGCAAATTCGATCATTGAACTGACTGCCATATCAATTGCTGCAGTGTTTTTTGGGGCTATGACCTATATAGGTAATGGGCCAAATTTTATGGTAAAATCCATTGCTGAACAAATTGGAATAAAAATGCCCTCTTTCCTTGGTTACATTATTATGTACTCATTACCAATATTATTGCCTATTCTCTTTTTGGTTTGGTTGATATTCTTTTATTTTCAGTTGATTTGAATTTTCTGCCACAAAGAAATTTTTAGTTTTTCTTTATGGCTTTGTGGCAATTTTTTTTATCATTAGGATTTTTTAAAGAGTTCTAAAAAAACCATATATTTGGGCTTTTATAAATAAAATAGGCTTTAGTTTAATATAGCGTGTTAAACTGTATCTTAGCTCTGTAAATGTACACGAAATTGATAAAATCTGCAGTCTGCAGTCGGCAAAAAGGCAAAATTGATAAAGTCGGCAGTTGGCAGTCGGCAATCTACAGTCCCCAGTCGGCAAAAAACAATTGCCGACTGCTCCCGAGTACTCGGGATGGACTGCCGACTGCCGGCTGGAGACTGTCGACTGCCGACTTAAAGGTATTCAATGTGATTTTGAAAAATTATGCATTTTGCAACGTTAGTTTAAACTAAAGCCATAAAATATTAGCAGCTATGAAAACCTATAACATCATCTCAACTATAGTCGGAATATTATTTCTTTTTGTTTTCACATTATCGAATGGAATTCTTGCACAAGAAAATAAATGGATCATTTATGATACAATTAATTCAGAACTTCCTGCAAACTGGATCAATTCAATAGCAGTCGGCAATGACGGGAATGTATGGATAGGCGCTGGCAGCTATAGTGGCGGTGGTGTAGCAAAACTTGTCCTGCCAGTCTCGAGCTCCGAGGGGAACGGTAGCGAGGAGAATGTAGAGACGTTGCGTAGAGACGCCCAATTTGGACGTCTCTACGCAACGTCTCTACATTCTCCCAAATGGACTGTCTTTTATGCCTCAAATTCGGGATTACCGGAAAATTACATAAGGTCGGTTGCGCTAGATAAAAAAGGAAATCTGTGGGCTGGTACAGAATATAGCGGCATTGCCATGTTTGATGGCAGTAACTGGACGGTTTACAATACTTCTAATTCTGGCCTGCCTGTAAATTACGTCAAATCAATATGTGTTGATGAAAAAGGAAATACATGGATTGGAACTTTTGGCGGGGGTATAGTAAAACTAACTTTCAGTGGAAGCGAAGGTTTGCCAAAATGGACAATTTATAACACTTCAAATTCAGGTATTGCCGGTGATATCATTGGAGCAATAAATATTGATCAGAAAGGAATAGTTTGGGTTGGTACTTATGAAGGTGGACTGTCAGGATTTGACCCTGAAAAATCTAAGCAACCGTGGGTGGTACTTAATACTTCAAATTCAAAGCTGCCCAATAACCGTATTAAATCAATTGCTTTTGACAAAAAGGGAAATACCTGGCTTGGAACCAATGGAGGCCTGGTAACATTTGCTCCCGGTGAGTCAAAAAGCTGGAAGGTCTATGATCAAAGTAATTCTGACCTCCCTGATAATAAGGTTTGGGCCGTTGCTATTGACCAGGATGATAATATTTGGATAGGAACAGATAAGGGTGGTATTGCAAAACTTGTCCCGGGCGTTAGCGAGGGATCCCCCGGGGAAAAAGCTGAAATTTCGAACGAAGCAACATGGTCAATTTATAACAAAAAATCAAAAACAGGCCTAACTGTTAATACGATCGTATCAATTGCCATTGACTCCCGGGGATACAAATGGGTTGGGACCTATGGCGGGGGGATAGCGGTGTTTAAATAGTTATTGGATGTCGGACCCGCCTGCCATAGGCCTTTGGCGGGCAGGTGTTGGATGTTGGAAGATTTTAAAGAATATATGTAAAAAAAAATGTGGAAATAAAATATAAATTATGGAATTAAAACTAAATATCATTTACCAACAAGTCTTTAATCTTTTAAAACAATTGCCTGTTGCAGAATGGGAAAAATTGAGAGGTGAAATAGACAAAGAATTGAGTAAAAAAGGAGAGAAAAAGGGGTTAGAAAAAGATAATTTATTAATAAGGGCAAAAAATGTATCGGCAAAAGTAAAAAAAAATGAACTGACAATGAATGATATAGTTAAAGAAGTAAAAAAAGTTAGGATAGAAAGGTATGAAAAATAAATCAACAAATCACTAAATCAACAACTAAGAACATGGAAGTAAAAAGATTATTCGACATTCCTGCTTACCAGCTTGAAAAGTATCCACAGGAAGATGCTCTGGCTGCTAAGGTAGATGGCAAATGGGTTAAATACAGTACTGAAGATTTTATCGAACATGCCGCACAAATCAGCCTGGGGCTATTAGCGCTTGGCATAAAAAAAGATGACAAGGTGGCCATTGTTTCCAACAACCGGCCTGAATGGAACTTTGTGGATATTGGCATTCTTCAGACTGGCGCCATCAACGTACCGCTATATCCCAATATCAGTGAAGATGAGTATAAATTTTGCCTCAATGATGCAGAAGTGCAAATCGTCTTTGTTTCTGATGAAGACCTGTATAAAAAAGTCAACAGCATTAAAAAAGATGTTCCCAGCCTGAGAGAGATCTATACTTTTAACAGGGTGCAGGGAGCCAACCACTGGACGGAAGTTTTAGAGCTGGCTATTGATGGAGAAAGATCAAAAATTGATGAAATAAGCGCAACGATCAAGCCTGATGGTTTAGCTACGATCATATACACTTCCGGTACTACCGGGACTCCCAAAGGCGTAATGCTTTCGCATAGCAATATTATAAGCAACCTTTTGGCAACCATAGACATGCTGCCTATAGATCATACACATAAAGCATTGAGCTTTCTGCCTCTTAATCATTCTTTTGAACGCATGGCCTCCTACGTTTACATGTACGCAGGTGTTTCTATCTATTATGCAGAAAGCAAGGATACGATCGCAGATAATCTGAAAGAGATACATCCACATTTTTTTACTACCGTTCCAATGCTTTTGGAAAAAGTATATGATAAGATCAATCAGAAAGGACTGGAGCTGACAGGGATAAAAAGAAAATTGTTTTTCTGGGCAGTAAACCTTGGCCTGGAGTATGAGCTGCAAGGAAAAAGCTGGTGGTATCGTTTCAAGTTAAAATTGGCCAATAAGCTGATTTTCAGTAAATGGCGTGAAGCTTTGGGCGGTAATATCGTTTGTATTATTTCAGGAGGTGCAGCGCTGCAAGCCAGGCTGGCAAGGGTTTTTACTGCAGGCAATATTCATATCCTGGAAGGTTATGGCCTCACCGAGACTTCACCTGTAATATCTACAAACTGTTTAGAATTTGAATCCAGAAAATTTGGCACTGTAGGCGCCGTTATCCAGGATGTGGAAGTTAAAATTGCCGAAGATGGCGAAATTCTCTCTAAAGGGCCTAACGTGATGATGGGATATTATAAAAGAGATGATCTGACCAAAGAGGTCATTGATCAGGACGGCTGGTTCCACACAGGTGATATAGGCATATTTGTAGATGAAAAGTTCTTAAAGATAACCGACAGGAAAAAAGAGCTGTTCAAAACTTCGGGCGGTAAATACGTTGCCCCGCAGCCGATTGAAAATAAATTTAAAGAATCGGTCTTTATAGACCAGATGATGGTGCTTGGTGAGAACCGCAAATTTGTCACTGCGCTCATCACCCCATCTTTTGCCAATCTTGAAGATTGGTGCTCAAAAAATAACATTGCTTATTCATCAAAAGAGGAGCTTGTTAAAGACCCCAAAGTGGTTGGCAAATACGAGGAAATAACCGGGCAGATGAACCAAAATTTCGGACATACCGAGCAGATCAAAAAATTTGAGCTCCTACCCAGTGAATGGACCGTTGAAACAAAAGAACTAACCCCTACCATGAAGCTGAAACGAAGGAACATTATGGAAAAGTATAAGGATCTGGTGGAGAAGATATATGATGTTTAGTGTCTAACATTTAAAATTCTGACCCCGAGTGCTCGGGGGCAAAATATTTAGTTTTTGGTTGTTAGTTTTTGGTTATGGTTTGATAGTTTCTGGTTATAGTTTTTTAGTTTGTTGGTCGTGCCATGAGTCCGGCATTAGCAAACTATTGAACTAATGAACTAAAACTAACAACCAAATAACTAAAACTAAAAACCAAAAACCATGAACTAAAATTTTGGTTCTGGCAATGAAATTAAAAATATACCAGATTGACGCTTTTACTGACAAATTATTTAGCGGGAATCCCGCGGCTGTTTGTCCATTAGAGGAATGGTTGCCTGAAAATATTTTGCAAAACATTGCAGCAGAAAATAATCTTGCTGAAACAGCATTTTATGTTAAACATAATGGTGAATTTGATATAAAATGGTTTACCCCCACTACCGAAGTAAGCTTATGCGGACATGCAACATTAGCTTCTGCCTGGGTTATATTTAACTACACGAAGTATGACAAAGACAAAATAATTTTTCAATCAAAAAGTGGGGAACTAACTGTTAAAAAAGAAAATGGTTTATTGACACTTAATTTTCCTGCCGGCCATATCGAAAAGATCCAAACCCCGCAAATAATTATAGAAGCGCTGAATATCACCCCCATTGAAACTTACAGGAGTCAGGCAAGCCATATGATAATCCTGAATTCCCAAAATGAGGTTGAGCAATTAAAACCTGATTTTCAAACCATATTAAAACTTGATTCGGAGGGACTAATAGTTACTGCTAAAGGAGACCGGTCAGACTTTGTTTCAAGATGCTTTTTTCCTAAAATGGGAATCGATGAAGATCCTGTAACAGGTTCAGCACATACAACTATGACATCCTATTGGGCTCCAAAACTTGGCAAAAATGAATTAACTGCTATACAACTTTCGAAGAGAAGAGGCGAGTTAAAATGTAAATTCCTGGATGATAGAGTTGAAATTAGCGGAAAAGCAAAAACTTACCTTATAGGAGAGATAGAAGTAGGTGGTAAGCATGAATATAGTTTGTGAAACAAAGAATAGCACATATAGCCCTATTAGTAAATGATTACGATGAAGCTATTAAATTTTATACGGAGAAATTAGATTTCGAACTTATAGAAGATACAAAACTGAGTGAAACTAAACGTTGGGTGATGATTGCGCCTCCGGGAGCAAAAGAATGTTGTCTATTACTTGCGAAAGCCGTTGATGATAAGCAATATGCATCTATAGGTAATCAAACCGGTGGCCGGGTGTTCCTTTTTTTGTTTACAGATGATTTTTGGAGAGATTACAATAAAATGTTGAAAAGGGAAATCCACTTTGTACGTACACCAAAGGAAGAAGAATATGGAACTGTAGCTGTTTTTGAAGATTTGTATGGGAATTTATGGGATTTGCTGGAACCTAATGATAAAAACAAATGTATTCAACATTGATAAAAAAAGCGTATTAACAATTATAATTTAATGGAAAAGTTGTATTTTTGATTATTCTTAAATCAACTTTATTTATAATCATGAATAATATGCAAATCCAAATTTCTACAGAAATAGATAAAAAACTTAAGCAGGTTTCAGATATATCAGGCTTCAGTGAAAAAGATATTATAGAAAGAGCTATTTTGTTTTACCTTGATACTATCCAGAAACAAATGCAATTAAAAAGTGAGTTTAAAGAATGGGATATGTTGAGTGATGAAGCTCTTGAAAATTTTGAGAATATATTATGAAAAAAGGTGAAATCTGGTTAATTGAGATTCCACCTGTTAATGGTCGTGAACAGCGTGGCACAAGACCAGCCCTTATCTTATCAGTATTGGAAGCAAATATAGTGATAATTCTTCCTTTTACTTCTAATCTTCAAGCATTGAGATTTCCTCACACAATTGAAATAAAACTTTCAAACAAAAATGGTTTAAATTCAAATTCCATTGCCTTAGTGTTTCAAATAAGAGCGATTGATAAAAAGAGATTGAAAAATAAAATAGGCACATTAGAAACTAAAATTATACAAAGAATTAATACAATGATTATTGATATTCTAAATTTAAAAATCAAACCAAAACAATGATAGATTACACCAAAGATCCGAACGGCATCGCCATTATCAGCTTCAACATGCCGGATACTGCTGTCAATGTGCTCAATAGGGCATCCATCAGCGCTTTTGAAAAGCACATCAACGAAGCGCTTGCCGACAAATCTGTAAAAGGGATCATCATTACCTCAAGTAAGCAGGATTTTATCGTTGGCGGAGACCTGAAGTTGATATTCTCTTTAAATGACGCAAAGGAGATCATGAAGATTTCCGGAAAATTCCATGCCATGCTTCGCAAAATGGAAACGGGTGGCAAGCCGGTGGTGGCTGCCATCAACGGAACTGCACTGGGAGGCGGCTATGAAGTATGCCTCGCGTGCCACCATCGTATTGCTGTCAATGATCCCAGGATACAGATCGGCTTACCTGAAGTGACGCTGGGATTATTGCCCGGAGGCGGAGGCACACAGCGTTTGCCGAGGATGATCGGGATACAACCATCTTTACAACCTCTCATGGAAGGCAGGAGAATGAGGCCAGGACAAGCGCTCGAAACCGGAATGGTGGATGAGCTTGTGTTAACTCCCGAAGAATTGCTCCCCGCAGCAAAAAAGTGGCTGCAAGAAGTCGGAAATGCTGTTCAACCCTGGGACCAGGAAAAATTTAAAATACCCGGGGGTGGTGTGCAAACGCCCAATAGTGCTATGGTTTTTGGTGCAACTGCCGGTTTGGTGCTGAAAAAAACATATGGCAATTACCCTGCCCCTCACGCTATTCTGAACTGTGTGTTTGAAGGGTTGCAATTGCCTTTTGACCGGGCTTTGGTTGTTGAGTCCCGCTATCTTACTAAGTGCGTGTTGTCAAAAGAATCCAAAAACATGATCCGTACCTTGTTCTTCAGCATGAATGAAGCCAACAAGGGAGCGGCTCGTCCGGCAAACATTCCCAAAACCGTTTTTTTAAAAGTGGGCATCCTGGGTGCCGGAATGATGGGTGCAGGTATCGCCTATGTTTCTGCAATGGCGGGCCTGGATGTTGTTTTAAAGGATGTGTCTAAAGAAGCTGCGGAAAAAGGGAAAAAGTATTCTGCTGACCTGTTGTCAAAACGGCTTTCCAAAAAAAGGATCACACAGGAAAAGATAGATGAAGTGCTGAGCAAAATTCATACAACAGATAACCCAAAGGATTTAGCAGATTGTCAATTAGTCATTGAGGCTGTATTTGAGAACCGGGAGCTAAAAGCAGCGGTTACCAAAGAATCTGAATCCGTAATGTCTTCAAAAGCTGTATTTGCTTCCAATACCTCTACCCTGCCTATTACCGGTTTGGCAGAAGCATCCTCAAGGCCCGAAAACTTCATCGGTCTTCATTTTTTTTCGCCTGTAGATAAAATGCAATTGGTGGAGATCATCATCGGCAAAAAGACTTCGGATTATGCTATTGCTATGGCAATAGATTATATCAGGCGAATTAAGAAAACGCCCATTGTGGTTAACGATGGAAGGGGCTTTTTTACATCAAGGGTTTTCAGGACTTACCTGTTTGAGGGTTTTGAGTGCCTTGCCGAAGGTATTTCTCCTGCATTCATAGAAAATGCCGGTAAGCAGGCCGGCATGCCGGTTGGCCCGCTGGCAATCACCGATGAGGTAAGCATTGACCTGCTCTATAAGATCAACAAACAAACCGAAAAGGATACCGGGCAAAAACATGATGGCGCTGCTATCAAAGTAATGAATAGATTTATTGAGGAATTTAAGCGATCAGGTAAAAAGGAAGGCAAGGGGTTTTATGAATATCCGAACGGTGAGAAAAAATACCTTTGGCCTGAGCTGTCAAAATATTTTCCTTTGGCTGACAAGCAGCCGGATGCAAGAGAAGTTGGAAAACGCTTCTTGCATATCCAGGCGCTTGAGGCAGTAAAGGCATTTGAGGAGCACATCGTTACAACCCCTGCAGATGCTGATATCGGCTCTATCCTGGGCATTGGCTTTCCGCCTTACACCGGTGGTGCATTGTCTTATATTGATATGATAGGCTTGAAACAATTTGTGGAAGAATGTAATGTTTTGGCTGATAAATATGGCAAGCGTTTTAAACCTACTGACGGGTTGAAAAAAATGGCTGCGAAGGGAGCAAGTTTTTACAATTAACAGTTGAGTACACTCTAATAAGTCCAAAAAATAAAAATGCCACTAAAACACCAAAGCACTAAATCCCACAAAACCCTGAAAATCAATTAGTTAATTTTTAGTGGGATTTTGTGCTTTGGTGCTTTTGTGGCAAAAAAGACTTTTTAGAGTGGACTCACAGTTTCGTTTTTAAATAATTGTAAAATAAAAACCATATTGTTACCTTTGCAGAAAATGAACTAAAGTGACCAATTTTAGTCATTTCAGGCATTTCTAATTGCCCTCTTAGCTCAGTTGGTTAGAGCGGATGACTGTTAATCATTAGGTCGTAGGTTCGAGTCCTACAGAGGGCGCTCATAACTATCCGCTAAATAGAACGCTGATGACGCTGATAAAACGGATAATCACAGATAAAAAATCAGCGCAAATCAGCTAAATCAGTGTCATCCGCGTTCTATTACTTTTTTCCGTTAATTTTTTAGAGGATACAAATAACCTTTACTGTTCTGGCATAATGGATAGACCTGAGATGGCGGTAATCTATTTTCTATTTGTATTACCTCTTAAAATATTTTTTATTTTTTTCTTTCATCTTTTAAAAACGGTGGGGCTTGGACACACACTTGGATTTTGGGTTATGGTAAATGCTTGAGAGAATGCCAAATATGTGTACAAGCGAAGTGTGGTTATTCTTTCAATTATTTGTAATGCAGATTATCAATAAAATAATTTATGTGCGGGGCAGGCCAGCTGAGATTTCCGAAGGTTTCCGGTAAATGGAAAAGGAACTAATACTATCTTACCTTTATTCATTATAAGGTTTGCCGTCTTTAAAAGAGTATATATCTTCTTCTTTAGCTTTTAAGAATTCAAAGGCAGGATTATTACTTATTGCTTTATTCCATAATTTTTCCTCTATTTCATTTTCTTCATTAATCAGAATAATTACTCTGACATTTTTGCTGTTTTTCAAATTGACAGGATTGTTCAATTTCAGAATGCCACTGCTATCAATATTCCCTGTTGTTTCAATTGCTCTCATGGTATATGATGTTTTTTAAATGTACAGATACTCTTTTGCAAATATACAAATAAATTTTCAAAAAATATTCTGTGGGTATTTTTTCAATTGAAACGGGAAAATTTATAAATTTATCAAACTATATCATCATCCTGCTTTTTATTTTTCAGATCCCTGCCTCTTAAATATCTCCTCAAAAACAACTGCACCGGCAGCAAGGTTGAAGCCAGTACCAAATTTAACAAGGTTTTGATGATAGGAGCGCTTCCAACATATTCTTCGTACAAAGGTTCGCACAAATTTTGGATAAATTCAAAAATAACGAATAATGTGATATACACCATTATAGTGACTGTTCTGCCTTTACTGCCTTTACGGCTTGCTAATAAAGTACCTCCTATCAAAAGCATAAAAAACAGCAACTGTGCGCTGTAGAACCAGCCAGTTTCCCAATAAGGCGGGGTAATAGTAATTGCAACAAAGATCCCATTTTGCCAAATGCCGTCATTATTGGAAGCTTTGACCTTAAAAACATAATCGCCAGGGTCAATGTTTGTGTATTTTGCAATTCTGTTGCCGGCATCGCAATAGGTCCAGTCCTTGTCAAAATCTGCCAGCTTGTAGGCATATTGATTTTTCAGGGGGTCTGTAAAATCAAGTGCAGCAAATTCAAAGACGAAATTATTTTCATCATAGCTTAGCGTAACATTATTATTTTCATTGAGATCTTTAACAATTTGCCTGTTTTTAACTTTAAATTTTGTAATGGCGATGGGGGGTAGGTGTGGGTTGTCCACTACACTATCAGGATGAAAGATGTTAAATCCGTGCATGCCTCCAAACACCATCTCACCTGTTTTTAATTTGCAATGTGCCTTGGTAAATTCGTTGTTCTGTAATCCGTCAGATTCGGTATAGATTCGAAAGGTTTCTCTTTCGGTGTCAAACTTCACAAGACCTTTATCAGTGCTTATCCATAGATAGCCGTGATCATCTTCCAGCATGCCTCCGATATTATTGCCGGGCAGTCCGTTTTCTGTTGTATAATGGCTGAAATTTCTTTTTTCTTTATTGAACTTGTTTAACCCATTGCTACCAATCCATACAATACCTCTGCTGTCTTCAAAAATTACAGTTATCGCATCACCCCCACCCCAAAATGTCGTTGAATCATGGGGTTTGTAAATAAAATGTTCTACTTCATCGTTTTCAAGGTTCATGCGGCATAATTTTCCATCAGTGGTGCCAACCCAAAGGTAACCTTTGCTGTCTTCATATATTTTTTTTGATAAACTATACAGGTAAGATAATTCATGAAGTTGTTTTTGGTAATATTTGCCTTTTTGTTTATCAAACAATTTTACACCCTGATTTCCCCATATTCCAACCCAAAAATTACCTTTGCTGTCTTCAAATAGATCATGTATCCAGTCATAGTTATTATTATATATGAAAAAGCTATCGTTTTTTTTATCATACCTGAGCAATCCGTTGTTAGCTGCCCACAAACCAACCCACATAGTGCCGGATCTATCTTTATAAATCACTTGAACTTGATCTCTTTTGGTGTTAGCCGTATTAAACCGGTAATTTTTAAAAGTTCCATTTTTGCGGTCAAATACGTCCAGTCCTTTATCTTCCGTTCCGATCCACAGATTTCCATCATCATCTTCTATTATTGTTCTTATCCTGTTTGATGAAAGGGAATTATTATCTCCAACAATATGCCTGTAATGTTTAAATTTGTACTTGTTCCTGCTGTATTTGCTGATGCCCTGGCCGGTTCCAATCCAAATATTTCCAGCTCTGTCTTCGTATATTTTATTGATAGTATTATCAATTAGTGAACCCGGATCATTTTGATTATGTGGAGTGAATAATAGCTTGTTTTTTAAAACATCATACCTACAAACTCCTTCTTCTCTCATATAACCACCAAACCAGATCAATCCACGCCTATCTTCAATTATATCATACACTGGTCCGACAGGGAATTTTTGAAAATCCTGACGTTTAGGAAAGTGTTTGAAAAAATCAGGTCGATTTGCCAGATATGTATACCAATGTTGATCCCCAAGCCAGAGGTTTCCATAACGATCATTTAAAATACAACTTAAACATCCACCTTTAATACCGGGAATTTCTTTGCTGCCCCTCTCATATATTTTCATTGTTTCCTCATCTCTATCAAATTTTATAAGACCAATACCACAACTCACGATCCACAAATTACCTCCCTTGTCTTCGTATATTTGATGTGCAGGATAATTTGGATGTCTATACTCACTGCCATGTTCAAAATGTTTAAACCTTGTTCCGAGCCCCGCCAAAGGCGGGGAGGGATCTCTTTTTTTATCACTAGTTCCTTTATTAACAGATCCTTTGCTGTCGCTCAGGACAAGCTTATTCAACACCCCATCTGCGGTCTCAATCCATAGTATTCCGCTTTTGTCGGCATAGATTTCCCTTACATAGTTATCGCTTAAGCTATTTTTATTATCCACATCATGGAAATAGTTAATGAACAGCTCATTGTTCCTGTCGTATTTATTCAGTCCTTTAAGAGTACCAATCCATAAATTACCGTAAATATCTTCTGTGATGGAAGAAATATAGTTGTCAGAGATCGTAGTGGAATCATGTGGTTTGTTAGTGTAAATTTGAAACTGGTATCCATCATACTTATTTAATCCTTCATAGGTTCCGATCCACAAAAACCCATATTTATCCTGGAAGATATCTAATATCTCATTGTTGCTTAATCCGTCTGCTGTAGTGAGATTATCGAACTTTGATTGGGTGTCTTTTATTTTAATTACTTTGAACCTGTTACTGGAGTGATTGTAGGTTTGGGCTGTAATTTTTTCTCCCCAAAAAATGCCTGCAAGGATAAGTAGTGTGTTGATTTTCATAATGGAATATACTTCAGAACATTCACCCTATGGAATTACCAATAGATCGGGAAGCGAAGCTATTCTACAGGGTAAATGTTTGCGTTTTAGCGATTTACAAAATCGCTTTACATCAATTCCCCTTTATCCTTTCCTTTCTGCTGTTTACCTCTCAGATATTTCCTCAAAAACAACTGCACCGGCAGCAAAGTTGAAGCCAGTACCAAATTTAACAAGGTTTTGATGATAGGAGCGCTTCCAACATATTCTTCGTACAAAGGTTCACATAAATTTTGGATAAACTCAAAGATCACAAACAAACAGATATAAACGAGTATGGTGATTGTGCGTGTTCCGGCACCTTTACGGCTGGCAATCAAGGTGCCTCCGATGAGCGCCATGAAGAACAGCAGCTCGGCGCTGTAAAACCACCAGGATTGCCAGTAAGGTGGTTTGATGGTGAAGAAAAAGGTTGTAGGTTTCCAATTCCAAACACCATCATTATTGCAGGCGATAACCTTGAATGTGTATTTTCCCGGATTAAGGTTGGAGTATGTGAAGTGTGTTTCCTGAGTTTCGGATGACCATTTTTCATCAAATCCTTTAAGCTGATAACGGTAATGCACTTTTTCAGGTATGGTCAGAGAGATACCTATGTATTCGAAGGTGAGATGGTTTTTGTTGTAGGGTAGCACTAAACCAATTGGCATGCCGCTGTTTACAGAATCACAGTAAGGATGCCAATCTTCTTCACCTGAGAAGAGTTTTATTGCAGTAATATGTGTTAAGGGCTCAATTGTATTGGGTATATCTGCATTGGGATTGTATTTTACTGCGCCTTTAGTAGTACCAAACCATAAATTTCCTTTTTTATCAATGCAGATATTAGACCCACATTCGGTCCCCCTGAAACCCTCTTGTATACCATAATGTTTAAATTTTTTCTTGCCTGTTTTGTTGTAAAGGGCTACATCAAATTTATTAATCCCTCTACCGGTAGCAGCCCATAAATTTCCGCTACGGTCAAAAATTAGTGATGCGATGATGTCATTGCTTAAGCCATCTTGAGTTGTAAAGCTGTCAATAACTTCTAAAGTTTTTTTATGATGAAATTTGCATTTAAAAATACCTTCTCCGTCAGTTCCAAACCACAGATTGCCTTGCAGGTCCTGGGTGATACTAAATACTGCTTTATAAGTGAAACTTTCATTTGCAGAAATGTTTTTAATAGTATCCCCATTAAATACATTGACGCCACCACCATAGGTTCCGAACCACATATTGTAAGATATGTCTTCATAGATGCATAAAATTCTATTCGGATTTCTGCCACCTTCCACTCTAAAATACTCTTTCTTTTTTCCGTCATATCTATATGCTCCGGCACCTCCTGAGCCAAACCACATATTACCTGAATGATCCTCATAAACACACATCCAGCCATTGAAAGGAACGCTAATCAATTCATTGTTATGAAATTGAAAACCTCCTGTTCTCGCCATATCATGCGAAAACCATATATCTCCGTTTTTATCCTCTGCAACGGAAGTAATTCTGCTAATGGGCAAACCCTCTATTGAAGTAAAATTTGTAAACCCGCTATTGTCAGCACTTAAAGAATCGGGGCTATACTTACTGATCCCCCCTTCGGTCGCGAACCAACTATTACCATTACGGTCTTCAATAATCCCATTGATCGTATTATTTACCAATCCAACTTCTTCATTATAATAAGTAAACTTTTCGCCATTATATTTACAAACGTCACTGCCAAAAGTTCCAATCCAGATATTTCCTTCCCTATCATGTAATATTGACCACGTGGAATTAATAGGGAGTCCCTGCTTTGTTGTAAAGTTGGTAAAAACCTTACCGTCATATTTGAATATTCCTCTTTCAAATGTTGCAATCCAGATATTGCCTTCAACATCTTTTGTCAACCCGATCATTGGAGAACCAAGTGCAAAACTTGTGATGTTATCTCCATCATGCCCATGTGGGTCAAATTTTTTTATGCTTCCACTCCAGGACACACACCAAATACTACCATCATCATCTTCAACAATTCCAAAGCTTGCTGCAATTGAGCTTACCTTAATAACAGTATCACCCGTTGTTCCTTTCGGATCATATTTAAAAAGTCCGCCACGCAATGCTCCAAACCACAGATTATCCTCATTATCCTGCATCATTGCACCGATCACGTTGCTTTTATATTTGCTGTTGATCTGATAATTTTTAAATAAAATTGTATCAACCCCGCCTGTTTGCGGGGCTGAGTCTTTTTGATCAATGGTAGAACCTTGCGAATAATATGAAATAAGCTTGTTTGTGCCAACCCATAAATTTCCATCTTTATCTACAAGCAATGACCTGACGAAATTATAGGGTAATCCATTTTTAGTTGTATAAGCAGTAAATTTTGTACCATCAAATTTACTTAAGCCATTTGTTGTACCGAACCACATATTCCCATCATGATCTTCAGCAATAGAAAGTACCCTGTAATTGAGCAAGCCGGCTTTATCCGTAAAATTTTTAAAAGTTTTACCGTCAAACCGGCTCACACCGCCATGGGTGCCAAACCAGATGTAGCCCCTGCTGTCCTGGTACATGCATTCAATGGCTGATTGCACCAGGCCGTTTTCTACGGTGTAATAGGAAAAGTTATGCTGCCCTTCTGCTGGGCGGACAGATTGAGCCCATGATTCAAGATTAAAAATTGTTGAACAAAGCAAAATCCCGATGATAATCTGGAAAAATAGGAGAATGGATATGATTTGTAATTTTTTCATCCTGCTTAAATTTTAATGACTGTCCGTTTGTTTATACCTATCTGTTTTATTTAGCGCATGACTGCATGCATCCATCCCGAGTACTCGGGAATCATGCTAAGTATAGTTATTAGGTATAACAAAGCGGATAACCATTTAAATTTTAATCCCAATAACCAACACATCATCTATCTGCTCCTCATTGCCTTTCCATTTTTCAAAGGTAATATCTAATTTTTCACGCTGCTGTTCCATTGAAAGATCCTGTATTTCAAGGATAAGCTCTTTGAATCGTTTGTAGGAAAACTTTCTTCCTTCAGAGCCACCAAATTGATCAGCATAGCCATCTGAAAACAGGTAGATGCTGTCCCCTTTTTTTAAATTAATGGTATGGTCTGTAAAAATTTTTGTTCTGCCCCTGCTATCTGTTTCGCCCACCTTATCAATGCCAATCGGAAAACTGTTGCCTTTGACCTCACACAGATCATCACCAAAGGTGCGGACTTTATCATTATGCCCCAAGTCCCCCAGCTCGTGGATGATGTTTTTTCTAATTATGTATAAAGGATTGTAAGCGCCAGCATATTGTAGTGAACGGGCATGCCCGTTCACTACACCTATACTGCAAATAGCAATATCCATCCCATCTTTTGTTTCAGAGCCCTCACCTGTTTGTTTTAAGGCATTCACAATACCATCATTGAGCTCTCCCAATATCTTTGCCGGTTGGTTAATTTTCCTTTTATTTATTATTTCATTTAACAGGTCATTGCCTATCATGCTCATAAAGGCCCCGGGCACGCCATGGCCGGTGCAATCAACTGCCGCTATAATAAAAGAGGCCCCCCTATCAGTCCCCCCTAAATCCCCCCCAAAGGGGGGGACTTTGCCATCGCTTTTGCCTTGGGGAAGGGTAGAGTGTTGGCCAGTTCTCCCCCCTTTGGGGGGAGTTAGAGGGGGGCTGATGGGGCTGCTAAACCAATAAAAATCTCCACTCACAATATCCTTTGGCTTAAACAAAATGAATGACTGCGGAAAAACTTTATTGACCACATCAACAGGAGGGAGAATAGCTTCTTGTATCAACTTTGCATAATTGATGCTATCTGTAATATCCTTATTCCTTTGTTCAATAACTTCATTGGTCTGAGCAATTTCCTCATTCAAAAAGTTTAACTCTTCATTCGTTATTTTCAATTCATCTCTTTGTACCGTTAATTCTTCTTTTTGCATTAGTATTTCCTCTTTCTGCGTCATAACTTCAGCAGTACGTATTTTCACTTGATGCTCTAACTTCTTTTTTGCCTTTTGTAAATTTCTCACACGCCAACTATAAAAACCATAAATACTGCTCCCACCGGTAATAAAACATAGCATATAAAACAATAAGGTTTGCCAAAAAGGAGGGGTGATGATAAAACTAAAAGTGGTTGGCTTTTTATTCCAGACTCCATCATTATTACATGCTTTTACTTTTAGGATGTATTTTCCGGGCGGAATATTGGAATAGGTTACTTCATTTTTTTTTGTAATTGGCGACCAGTGTTGATCAAACCCGTCTAATATCCACTGATATCGCACTTTTTCCGGAATTTTAGTACTGATCCCGACAAAATCAAAAGTAAGATGATTTTGATTGTAGGATAGTTTCAAATTCAAGGGTAAAGCAAACCAGGGAGAAAAGCTATCAATCTGATAGTGGGAGCGCCATTTTGCACTGTTTACTTCTTCAAAAAACAGTTTTATTCCTGTAATGTATGTTCTTGCCTCAACCATATTAGGCTTATCTTCTTTAGGGGAATATTTGTTGACGTCATTCACTGTACCAAACCACAGATTTCCTTTTGAGTCTCTGTAAACAGCATTATTATTACACTCAACGCCCCTGAATCCATCTAATATAGAATATTGTTTAATTTTATAAGAGCCATTACTACTATCCGGGATAATTTTGTTGATCCCGTTATTTGTCCCTGCCCAGATATTTCCCTCATCATCAACTATGAGGGAAACAATTGCGGCATTGGTTAAGCCGTCTTT
The DNA here is from genome assembly GCA_019456305.1 of Cytophagales bacterium. NCBI lineage: Bacteria > Pseudomonadati > Bacteroidota > Cytophagia > Cytophagales > Cytophagales bacterium. Next base: position 68,800 of record VRUD01000002.1, read on the forward strand.
AGTAGTAATATAAGACCATGAATTATCAGGATGCAATATTGAAATCCCCTCGCCATAAGTGCCAAACCAACTATTTTGATAATTATCTTCAATAATTGATATAACACGGTGGTCGCTTAAACCTTCAATAAATTTTCCTACTAAATTGGGTAAGTTTTTTTTAAATTTCTTCACATGCTCCTTTTTAATAAAATGCGTGAATTTTTCGTTGGAAATATCATCACTTGCTTTGTTGAGCAAACTTACACCTTCGCTCGTACCAAGCCATATTCTTCCTTTGCTGTCTTCATAAATTTTATTAACAGTGTTCCCAATGATCCCTGTTTGAGTGTTATAATTAATAAATGAACCGGGTTTGTTTGAAAGGGAGTATTCCGGATTCAAGTATAAAAATTTAACAGCGCCTCCTCCTTCAGTACCTACCCATAAATTTCCCCTGCTATCCACGAGCATTGAAAATATGTGATCGCTTGTCAGCCCATCAAGTTCAATACAGTTTTTGTTTCCATCGGCACAGGATTTTTTTCTTTTATAAATTAGAAACTTATTCCCCGGTGTGGTGATGTCTTTTTCAATTAATTTATTGATACCTCCTCCTAAGGTACCAATCCAAATATCTCCGTTCTTATCATCAACAATAGCATGGACAACGCTTTCACCGATTCCCTGATCCCATGAATATTGTGTAAAATTGTTTCCATCAAAATTAAATACACCGCCACCCCAGTTGCCAAACCACATTTGCCCATATTTGTCTTCATGAATGGAAACCGCTGATTTAATGTTTAGATAGGTAAAAATCTTACCACTAAACATAGAAGCTCCACCGCTATATCCACCAAACCAAAGATTACCCTCACGGTCTTCCATAATAGAAATGATATGGTTATTACATAAACCTTGCCCCTCGTGATACCGTAAAATAGCGCCGGTTTGGGGATCATATTTTTCTACACCAAAACCGTCATGACCGAACCAGATATTACCTGCCTTGTCTTCAAAAATATCCCAGACACGGTTGGTACTTAGGGCATCCTGTAATGGAAAAGGTAAAAAGGAAACTTTACTAAACCTTTGAGGTTTAGTAAAGTTATTATTCAAAGAATCAATATTACTGCTTTTATAAAAATTAATACTTTCTTCAGGTAAATATGAAATCCCCCCTCTCCAACTGCTGACCCAGATATTTCCCTTTTTGTCTGGGAGTATGGCTCTTACAAAATTATTGCTTAAACCCTGTTGTCGTGTAAAGTGTATGAAATCCGGATTAGCCACTTCATTTTGATAATAATCTGCTAATAAAAGATTTATTCCCCCACCCCAGGTGCCAAACCAAATATTTTGATTCATATCTTTAACAATGGTGTTGACATAGCTATTGCTCAAGCCTTCATTTTTAGTATAATTTGTGATCTTAAAAGTATCTTTTGGGAATGTAGTATGGTTGGCAGTCAGCACACTAACACCTGCCGGTGTTCCAATCCAGATATTTCCACTTTTATCATTAAGTAGGGCAAGGGCAGTATTATCAACCAAACCAAACTCAGTAGTGATATTCTTAAAAACTTTTCCATCAAAGATGCTTACACCTCCATCTGTCCCAAGCCACATACGCCCTTTGTTGTCTTCAATAATTGCATAAACAAAGTTATTGGCAAGGCCATCATCAGTTGTAAAGTTTTTAAAAGAAACACCATCATAGCTGCTGACACCACCTTCTGTTGCAAACCAGATGTATCCCCTGCTGTCTTCATACATTGCATTTACCTGCGACTGTGCCAGGCCATTTTCAACCGTAAAATTTTTGAAGTTGTATTGCTGTGCAGAGCAGTAAGCAGTACGCAGTATGCAATAAGCAATTAACAGAGCAAGATAAATTGTAGGAACGATATTTCTTAGCATATTTGTAAATTTAGAACCATGGATATATGAAAAATCAATCTACACCAACCCATCTTCAACTCCTCCTTGTTTTTTCTCTTTACCTCTCAGATATTTCCTCAAAAACAACTGCACAGGCAGCAAAGTTGAAGCCAGTATCAAATTTAAAAAAGTCTTTATGATAGGAGCGCTGCCGACATATTCTTCATATAAAGGTTCGCACAAATTCTGAATAAACTCAAAGATCATAAACAAACAAATATAAACCAGGATAGTAACGGTCCGGTCTTTTACTCCTCTGCGCCTGGCTAATAATGTTCCGCCAATTAAAAGCATAAAAAACAGCAGTTGGGCGCTGTAAAACCAGCCTGTTTCCCAGTATGGTGGTTTGACTATGAAGGAAAAGGTGGTGGGTTCTTTGTTCCAAACACCGTCATTATTGCATGCTTTTACCTTTATCGTGTATTTACCTGGAGGAATATTGGAATAAGTGGCAATATGTTCCTTTCCGGGAGGGGACCAGGCATTGTCCATTCCTTCCAGCTTGTATTGGTATTTTACTTTTTCAGGGATGGTTAAACTGATACCAACAAAATTAAAAGTTAAATGATTTTTGTAGTAGGGAAGTTTCAGATTAAAAGGTAACCCAGTATTTGCATGAATACTATCAGAAAAGTTTAAATAGTTAAAATCTTTTAAAAAAAGCCTAATCCTGGTAATATGTGTTTTCGGTTGGTTGGTATTTATTTTGTCTTTTCGGGGATCAAATTTTGTAATTCCCTTAACAGTTCCAAACCATAAATTGCCTTTTGTATCACTAAAGATGGAATTGCATTCAATACCTGTAAATCCTTCTAATTTGCCATAATGCTTAATTTCAATTTCACCTGTAGTGTTAAACTTATTGATATTAAATCTGTCAATACCTTTATTTGTACCGGCCCAAAGATACCCCACTTCATCTATTACCATCGAAATAACACTATTGGAACTTAAGCCATCGGCTTGCATAATGGTTTGAAAATATTTACCATCTTTTCTTTCATCATTATATTTGCTTACACCACCTCCTAAAACACCAAACCAGACGTTACCTTCATTATCTTCCTGTATCGTTGTAACAATTGTACCTTCTAAACCTAAATTGTCTTTTTTAGTAAAACCTTTCATAGTTTTACCGTCATATTTATTTATTCCACCATATGAAGCCATCCAAACATTTCCTTTACTATCAACTAATATATCATTTATATATCTTTGAACTAACCCATCATTTAAAGTAAAATTAGTAAACATGGGAGGGGATCCCTCGCTGTCGCCCAGGACAAGCTTTGAAACGCCACCATTTGTTCCAATCCACAAACACCCTTCACTGTCTTCGTCAATTGAAATAATTCTGTTAGTGATCATTCCGTCATCTCTTGTAAAAATGGTCAATTCATTAAATTCTTTTTTAGGATCATACTTGCATAGCCCTGCCGGTGTGCCTATCCAGATATTGCCTTTCCTATCCTTAAGCAAAACAGTGACAACATTGACCGGTAATCCTTCATTTGTAGTATAATTTGTAAAAGTTAGAGAGGAGCTAAGCTTACTCAACCCGCCTTCAGTAGCAAACCAGATATTTCCATCCTGATCTTCTGTGAATGAACTTACTTTATGATTTATGATACCATCTTTTTCATAATAATGAGTAAACGCATCCCCACTGAATTTGCATAAACCACTTCCACTTGTCCCTATCCAGATGTTGCCTTCATTATCTTCGAGTAAGCTTCTTACAGAATTTCCGCTTAATCCATTTTCCTCCCTGTAATTTTTAAATCCTACACCCGATTTTAAATCGGATGTACCAGCACGATCGTATTTGCTAACACCACCATTACAGCCAAACCAAAGATTTCCCACTTCATCTTCAATTATAGTAAGCACCATATTACCTGCCAATCCATCTGCTACAGAATAATGTTCAAAATTTTTGCCATTATAATAACTCACCCCTGTATAATAGTCGCCCATCCAAATAGACCCTTTGTTATCTTCAAGCAGAGCACAAATAAATCTGTGTTCAAGGCCTTGTTGTGTGGTAAAAGTTTCAATATTTTTGCCTGCCTCGCCCGCCTGCCATGTTTGGGCTTTGCCTTTGGAATGTACAGACGCCCAATTTGGGCGTCTCTTGTCGGGGAGCGTATCAGGGTAATTATACCTGAATAAACTTGATTTTACCCCAAACCATATATTATTGTTTTTATCCTGCATCACTGCCCAGACCTGGCTTTCTTCCAAATTATTTTTTTTACTGAAATTTGTGAATTCCTTTCCATTGTAAGTACAGATGCCTTTGGTGGTGGCTAACCATAACACGCCCTTGTGATCTTCTATTATTTTTAATATGATGTTACTATTTAAACCATCTTTTACGGTATAATTAATAAAGTACAGACGCCCAATTTGGGCGTCTCTGTTAACATCATCATTCTTTTCTTCACCAGAACTGCCACTGCTACTGCCTTTATATTTCCCCAATCCACCGCTGTCCATGCCAATCCAGATATTTCCTTTTGAATCTTCCATGATTGAATAAATACGATCATTACCCAATCCGTCTTTTGAAGTGAAAATAACGAAATTAGTACCATCAAAGCGACATAAACCGCCTCCGTAAGTTCCAATCCATAAATAACCTTTACTGTCCTGCAATAATGCATAGACCTGAGATTGCGGTAATCCATTTTCTATGGTATACCAGGAAAAGTTGTATTGTTGAGCAGTGCAGTGAGCAGTACGCAGTATACAATAAGCAATTAACAGAGCAAGATAAATTGCAGGAACGATATTTCTTAGCATATTTGGTAATGACCCCAGTGAAATGTTCTGCTGCGCAGAATTTCACGTGGTAAACTAATGATTTTTTCCACGACTGAAAGGTAAGAATTATTCAAAATTAAATTATAAAGTAAAAAGAAATAAATAAATTTGTGCTATGAAACAAGAAATAATAGAACTCCACGAAGATGTATCGGGTTCTCCCCTCTATAGCGAAGATTTTGCCCCGGTGCCTCAGGACAAACGTACATGGGATACCTGGAACATTGCCGCAATATGGGTAGGCATGGCCGTATGCATCCCTACCTACATGCTTGCCAGCAGCCTGATAAACCAGGGAATGAACTGGTGGCAGGCGCTGTTAACAATTCTGTTAGGTAACGTTATTGTTCTGATCCCAATGATATTAAATGCGCATGTAGGTACCAAATATGGTGTTCCTTTACCGGTATTCCTTCGCCTGAGTTTTGGAATAAAAGGGGCTGAGCTGGCTGCGCTTTTAAGAGGCCTGGTAGCATGCGGATGGTTTGGCATTCAAACCTGGATCGGTGGCGCTGCCATATACCAGCTTCTCCTGGTGGTATTGCCTGATCTGGCACACAGTCCTTCGTTGGGCGATTTTATAGGTCTTAACCTGGGCCAGTTTGCCTGTTTTATCCTGTTCTGGCTTATTAATATGTATATTGTTTACAAAGGCATCGAATCCATAAAATTGCTGGAAACCTGGGCCGCACCTTTCTTATTGATCATCGGGCTCTGCTTATTAGCCTGGGCATGGATCAAAGTAGGCTCGCTCGGACAAATATTAGACGCTTCTTATGAGCTATCCAAAGAATCAGGGGTTAGCTTTTGGGCGATTTTCTGGCCGGGATTAACAGCCATGGTTGGGTTCTGGGCTACCCTGTCACTCAATATTCCTGACTTTACCCGTTATGCCAAATCTCAAAGAGACCAGGTGCTTGGGCAGATTATCGGGCTGCCTGCTACTATGGTCCTTTACTCTTTTATAGGCATTGCCGTTACAAGCGCCACGTTCATCATTTATTCTGAACCGATCTGGGATCCGGTGGTGCTCATGGGAAAATTTGATACCGCCTCTGTGGTGATCCTGTCAATGATCGGGCTTACTGTGGCAACTTTATCAACAAATATCGCTGCCAACATAGTCGCCCCGGCAAACAGTTTCGCTAATCTTATGCCCAATAAGATCAGTTTTAAAATGGGAGGATATATTACCGGCTTCATCGGTATCATTATTTTTCCCTGGAAGCTGATGGCTGACCCTGAAGGATATATTTTCAAATGGCTGATCGCCTATTCTGCCCTTTTGGGAGCCTTGGCCGGCATTATGATATGCGATTATTATATACTTCGCAAAAGGGTGATTGACCTTGCTGAGCTTTTTAAACAGGAAGGTAAATACAAAGGATGGAATAAAGCCGCCTGGATATCATTTGTTATCTCCATCATTCCAACCGTACCGGGATTTTTGATCAAAGTAGAGCTTGTATCAAAAGAGAGCATTCCTTATTTTTTAGCTGAATTATATTCTTATGCGTGGTTTGTTACTTTTGGTATTTCTTTTGTTTTGTATTATTTTTTATCTAGAAGGAAAGTAGCTTAGTAGCAATCAGATTGATAGGTATTTTTTTATAGCTTCTTTTACGGATAATAATATATGATTTTCACAATTTCCAATCAACTTTATGAATCTCCTTTTATCAAATGAGCTGATTTGTCTGGTTTTTATAAGGGAATCCTTCATCAACCGATTTGTTTCAGATTTTGAGAGGTAAACATCAAGTTCGATTTTCTTTTCCGTTTTAGAGGAGATGGGAATTATAGTTATCAGATTCCCTGATTCAATAAATTCATCACTCTCTATGATCAATCCGGGCCGCACTTTTTTATATTCGTGTCCAATACTTGGGTCAAAATTAATTAACCAAATTTGGCCTTCACTAAATTCCATTATTAATCCTTTAATTGTAGATAATATTTTATTTCCTCCTCTGTGAGAAAATCATCTGGATTATCTATAGTTGACGCCATTTCGATTTCAGAATCACTGGCATTATCTTGCGGAATTGATACTATAACTTTGAATTTAGCATCTTTAACAGCAAATTTCTTAGGACAATATAAATGACCATCCTCTAAAAGTTTCGAATTGAAAACCGATTTACCCATAATTAAGTTTCCTTTTATTTTTGTTGGATTTCTCCCTAAAGATACTCATTTTTTTCGGATATTTCTATTTTTTTGTAAATTTAATTAAAACTTAAGTTTCTTTATTGCTTAAATTGTTTGCTTTTTTAATAAAACTATGGAATCCCTATACCCGATAATACTTATATTTCTCTTCTTAACTTGCCTATGTATTATTTACATTTATATTGCCATAAAAATAACTTATAAATTATTTTTCTTAATATTAGTTATTATTCTCTCCATAATGATTTTTCTTATCACTTACTTACCGTACAGCTTAAATGATACTCAGGGTGGTTTTTATAAAGAAGATGCGATTAGTGTGGCTATTACTATTATTTCATTCTTAGGAGTGGCTTTATACTTTTACCTGAAATATAATTCATACGAATTGAAAAATGTACGTAAATACAGCAAACCTTTTGATATAAAACAACTGGCAGTCCTAAAGAAATATTTTCAATATTACAACTATTTATCCCCCACTGATCAAAAAAAATTCGAGAACAGAGTCCATAAGTTCGTCATAAATAAACGTTTTTTAGCCAGACGCAGGCCTGAAGTAACAGATAAAATGAAGGTTATGATCGCAGCTTCAGCGGTACAGCTTACTTTTGGCTTGCCAGAAATCCATTTCAGCCATTTTAGAACCATTATTGTATATCCTGAAAAGTATTACTCTTATGAAGGCAGGTCTGTAAATATAGGAGAAGTTCACCATAAGGGAGTCATTGTTTTATCATGGAAAGATTTTATTAAAGGCTATGCAATTCCTGATGATTCTTTAAATGTTGGTTTACATGAGATGGCGCATGCGCTCTTGTTAGAAAATAAAATTCCAAATATTCAGTATAGATTTCTTGACAGGTTAAGCTTATCAAAATTATCAGGGGTGAGTAAAAGGGAAATTGAGCGGATAAGAAAAGGTAAGCAGACTTTTTTACGAAAATATGCTGGCATAAACAGCATGGAGTTCTTTGCAGTGAGCGTAGAGTATTTTTTTGAACAGCCTACTAAGTTACAAAAAGAGATTCCTGATCTCTATGATGCGCTTAGTAAATTACTAAATCAAAACCCGTTAGCTCATTAGCTGATTGACTAATTGATTTTGCAAAGGTCTCTGAAAAGTAGTCCAGCGAATATAATTAGGATTAATGTTTTCATTGTGTTCAAAACTAAAATAAATTGGAAATATTTTAGGCCGTGCAACAACTACTGTTGTTATGGTGCGTTTATTTTATTCTTCAAATCTTTTCAAGTCAGTTTTGTTAAAAGTCCATTCAGGAGTCTTTAATTCCTCTCCAAAGTTTATTGAGTACCAGGGACTGATTTTATCATTATCCGGGTTTTTTAAAATTTGTATTTCCTGTGCCGGCATATAGCTTTGAGCTAAAAGAAAGATTTTTTCATTTGTCTTAGGCTTTCCTGCTAAGTCAACCACGATTATCGCATGGCCAGGTGAACCTCCTTGTATAAAAACATCTCCAATTTTTAAGTCATCAATACGCACAGGTTTTAGTTCTTTTGAAAGAGAAAGGGAGCCTGCATAGCTAAAAATCATCTCCATATATTTCCAAAAGTCCTGGTATGTATTTGATGGGTCACCACCTTGAGTCCAATAAGTCTCATTTCCTTTTACCACAATGCGTTTCCCTTTCATCCATTCAGAATAGTCAACCCGAAAGCCATTTGTGAAATTGAAATGAATTTTTTCATACTGTTTTTGGCTGTACAAATATTCTGCTCTCAGTCTCATTATAGCATCTGCACATTGATGGAGGTCTTTTTTTCCAATTTCCAAGTCCACTACAGCATCATAAACATCATAATTAGTTTTGGCGCTTCCATCATATAGTGTTACCTCGGAACCGTGAGGTTTTAATGGTAATTGTCTCAAATATTCTGTGAAAGAGTTTTCGTATTTGTCCGTCCGATCAAATCCAGATGGAGCGAGTATGCGAGTGATTAAGGTTTGCCCAGTTGGATTTATTATTGCTCCCTCTTTCTTTTTTAGTTCAAGATTACTTTTCGTCAACATGTCTTGATTCATTGATTGTTGTCGAGAAGGTTCTTGTCCGCAAGCCTGAAGAAAAGTAATGAGAATTAGTCCTATGTGTAATGTTGTATTCATTTTAAATGCGCCATAACCGCATTAAATAAAGCAACAACGTAAAATTAACTAAAAATGTTTAAAATGATACGCCTTAGGTTGCACAAAAGCCCTGATGCCCATATAAGAAAGCGTTGTCCCTATGCCCGAATGTTTCCTGCCGGACCAGGGCAGGTTAGCGCTTACCCTGTCACAGCAGTTCCAGTAAACTGTGCCCGTATTGATCTTTTGCAGAATTTTTTCGGCTCTTTGCCGGCTGTCTGAATACACAGCAGCGGTCAATCCAAATTCCGTATCTTGCATCAGGGCGACCGCTTCTTCATCATCCTTGACTTTGCAGATGCCAATAACAGGTCCAAATGATTCATCTTTCATCACACTCATTTTGTGATTGACATTTACAAGAATTGTAGGTTGGAAGTAATAGCCCTTTCTTTCCATTTTTTTACCACCTGTAAGCAGATTAGCTCCTTTTTGTAAAGCATCATCTACCTGGCGCTGTAAAAATTTTAACTGTTCTTGCCGGGTAACCGGGCCTATAAAAACATCTATTTCATCAGGATTTCCTGCTTTAAGCTGTTTTACTTCCTTTACAAATTCACGGGTGAAATCATCGTAAACATCCTGATGCACGTAAATTCGTTCTACAGCACAGCAGCTCTGCCCATTGTTGCAAAATGTACCTTCTGTGGCTGCTTTGGCTACAGCTACCATGTTCTTATTATCATCCGTAACATAGAGCGGGTCTTTTCCTCCCAATTCAAGCTGGCAAGGTACCATTCTATGAGCAACGGTTTCGTAAATATGCAACCCTGTTTTATAAGAGCCGGTAAAGAAATACCCATCAAGCGGTAATTTGAGCAATGCTTCTCCTGCATCTTTCCCCCCGGTTATTGTTTGAAATACGTTTTGTGGTACCCCCGCTTTATGCAATAGTTCCTCTATTTTAAGCCCTGTTAGTGTTGTATATTCCGATGGCTTGTACAATACCCCGTTGCCTGCAATTAGTGCCGGGATAAACACATTTACCCCCACGAGGTAAGGATAATTCCAGGCAGAGATATTTGCAATGATACCCAATGGCTCCCAGGCAATCTTTTCTTCTATACCGCTTTCATTTACGATCTGTTCTTCACGAAGCCATTTTTCTGAATTTTCAAGAAAGAACTTTATACGTGCCCTTGCCCCTTTTATTTCATTTTGCGATTGGTCCAGGGGCTTGCCCATTTCATCGGTTAAGACCATTGCTAATTGTTCCAGTTCATTTTTTAGCAGATCGTAAAATTTCCTTATAATTGAAATTCGTTCGATAATCGGAACTTGCCATAATTGCTGCCCTTCACGAACTACTTCGTATTTTTCTTTGATTATTTGCCCATTATCCTCTTCAATGGCAGCTATTATTTCTTCGGTAGCGGGATTGATTATTTTCACTTTCTACTTTTTACTTTTTACTTTTTACTTTTTCTTAATCTGTGCCTGCCCCGATTTCTCGGTGGTGATCTGTGTTAAAAAATGATCATATACAAAATTAGCATCAATAAGCTGTTCATTAGAATTATAAAAAAACTCCGGGTGCCATTGCATACCCATCACTTTACCTTTTTCAGCGCCTTTCCATAAGAAAGCTTCTATCAATCCATCTTCAGGACAGTGAGCTAAAACTTCCAGCTCTTTACCAATCTCTTTAACGCCTTGGTGGTGAACGGAATTTACCCGCTTAGTTTTAGTACTCATTTGATATAACCTATCTAACAATTTCCCCTCTATAAATTCAATACCATGATTTAACTGATCGTAAATCTCTGCATCCCTATGCTTGATAGAATCGGCTCGCTGGGTACCAATATCCTGGTACAAGGTACCGCCAAAGTAAACATTCATCAATTGAAACCCTCTGCAGATGCCCAGAACAGGCTTGTCATTTTTAATGGCAAAATCCATTATTTTAAGTTCATACGCATCTCTTTGAGGATCACCTTGCCATTTACCATCCAGGATGGGTGTATCTTTGTATGTATGTGGAGCAATGTCAGAGCCGCCCTGGAAGACAAAACCATCCATCTCTGAAAGGAATCTTTCAAGCTCTTTTTCCTTCAGATCAGGGATGAGTATGGGTATGATATTTTCCCGGGAAAGGTATTGAGCCATGTCTTTTTCCAGATAGCACAGAGTTTTATGGCCAAATACCTTTCTTTTGATATCGGGATACATGAAACATGAAGATATACCTATTTTGAGCATTGGTAGTACTTAGTTGCAAAAGTAATAGTTATTATGACAATATTGTTTAATTCAACAAAGCATAATAACCCTTATTTATGCAACTAAGTAGTAGTTACTGCCCTCGTCAGGCCACTAAGCGTAGGGATTTGGGCTGGAAAGTGGTCAGACGAATAGGCTGGAAATTCTTTCTAAGTAGCTTTATTTAACAACAAAAATACTGATAAAATATTTGTATTATACAGGAAAAAGTATTATCTTTATAATAAAATTGGTTTTATTATAAAGTGTTGTATATTTGCAGGTTCAAAGTTAAATGTAAACCAGGGATTTTGTTTTTTTTATTGCATAATCCCCTAAAAAAATAATTATTATGGAAAAGTTAAAAACCATAATCGCAGCAATATCAGCAATAGGAATATTTTTCTTTTTTGCTGCTATGCAAGTTTCAAAAGCACAAATCACCTGGGATTCAACAGACATTGCATTGCCGGGAACCATGATCTTCCAGGCAACTGACACTGTTCCAAGCATTGTTCCCGGAGGTGCAGGGCCTTCTCAGATCTGGAATTTCTCTGCCATTAACAACCAGATCTCTGACACGCTTTTCTTTAGTGACCCGGCTTTGGTTGCCAATGGAGACGCATTTCCGAATTCAAATTTAGTATTCGTGCAACCAAATAACGACCCTTTTTTCCTTAAGATAACTTCAGCAAAGCTTACTGCTTTGGGGTTAGCAGGAGATCTTTTTGGTACGGGAGATACTATTATTATTTCTTTTGATCCTGAGATGGTAATATTTGAATTTCCTGAAAATTATCAGGATACGCTTATGGATACATCTAAATTTATTCTTGAAATGCCAAATGTGGGAGGCCTGCCACCTAATTTTGATAGCATAAGAATTATAAATACCTCTTATACAAATTCTAATATAGATGCATGGGGCACTGTGTACACTCCTTTAGATACCTTTGATTGTTTGAGGCAATATTCTGAGGAGATCAGCATTGATAGCGCTTTTGGCCATGATACCTTGAGTGGAAACTGGGTTTTCTTTTCCCCCCCACAAATTGATACTACTGTAACTTATAGCTGGCTCGCAAAAGATGTTGGTTTTCCAGTAGTGGATATTGAACTTGACAGTGCAGGCAATGTTATGGAAGCAAAATACTTGTATGCACTACCTGCTTCAATTCCAATTTCTGCCACCATTACTTCTTCCACCAATCCGGTCTGCAATGGCGACTGTAACGGACAGGCTACAGTAACTGCAATAGGTGGTGCACCGCCTTATACATATTCATGGGATGACACCACTACTCAAACTACTAAAACAGCTACCGGGCTTTGTGCCGGAACTTATATTGTGATGGTTACAGATACATTGCTTGCAACTTCAAGCGACACGATTGTTATAAGTGATCCTCCGGCAGTTGTGGCTAATATCACAGCAGGCGGGCCTGCTACTTTCTGTGCAGGTGACAGTGTGGAATTAGCATCAGATACTGCAGGTATTACCAGCTATGACTGGTTGTTAAATAGTGTATCCACTGCTGATACAGGCTGGACCTATAATGCACTTATGGGTGGAGATTATCAGGTGGTGGTTTGGAATGCCTTTGGTTGTTATGATACATCAGCAGCAACCACCGTAACGGTCAACCCGTTACCTGTTATTACAGTAACGCCTAATCCTGGTGTCGTATGCGGCACTGGAGATTCGGTAATGATAATAGCAAGCGGTGCTGCATCCTACGCATGGTCACCGCCAACAGACTTAAGCGCTACTACCGGTGATACTGCATATGCTAACCCGACAACAAATACAACTTATACAGTAATAGGTACTGACGCTAACAGTTGCGTTGACTCTACAACAGTTTTAGTTCAATTAAGCACCGCAGGAGCTGTTGCATCGTTTACATCAGATGTAATAAGCGGATGTGGCAGCGTTACTGTTACATTTGATGGAAGTCTATCTACAGATGCCATCGGGTATAGCTGGTCATTCCCGGGTGGAACGCCCAACACTTCAAACCTTCAGAATCCGGTTGTTACTTATGATACTGTAGGTGTTTGGAATGTAACTTTAACGGCATTTGGATGCAGTGGTTTAGATAGTACCATCATCATGTCAGGTTATATAACTGTTGATTCGTTACCAACTGTTACTTTTACTGCGTTAGCAAATGTGTGTGATACAATCACTGCGCTTGCATTAACAGGTGGAAGTCCTGCAGGAGGTACTTATTCCGGGCCAAATGTAAATGGTGGCAATTTTAATGCTCAAGCAGCAGGTTTTGGTACTTATACTATTACCTATACCTATACGGATGGTATAACTGGTTGTACAGATTCTGCTACCCAGCCCATTGCCGTAGATTCGTGCCCTCTGGTTGGAGTAATGGAACTATTTGATGCAGCTAACAGCATCAGGCTGTATCCTAACCCAACTGCCGGTGTAATAAATATTGATGTAGAGGCTGATATGAAAGTAGCATCAATCAAGGTTTACAATATTATTGGGAGCTTGGTTGTTGAGGTTACTAATAACAGTGGTTTGAATAATGATCATTATTCCATTGATCTTTCAACTCAGCCAAAAGGCACTTACCTGGTAAAGATTCAAACCGCAGAGGAGGTAATAGTTAGAAAATTAAATCTTAATTTTTGATCTCCGAAAGTATCATAAAAATAGGGGCTGAATTGTATTTGGCCCCTTTTTTTTGTTAATAGATATTAAAAAAGAAAATTAACTATAGTAATGCCAAAAAGTTTTAAAGATTATAGAGCATCCAAATACAACTGCTTAAAATCCTCCCTTGTAACTTTTCTCGGATTGCACGGATGACAAAAATCATCCACCGCCAGGTCAGTGAGCTGTTCTATATGTTCCTTTTTCACACCTGCTTCCCCTAATTTAGCAGGGAGCCCGATCTTTTGGTTGAGTTCAAGAAGTGCGCTAACTACCGATTCTCCATCTAAACTTGTCAATCCCATTGCATTGGCAATTCGTTTGTAGGTCGGATTGATAATCCGACCAATAAATGGATCTTCCTGCCCCGGTATATTAAATTGCATCCCATAAGGTAAATTGATAGCAATTGCCAACCCATGATGCATATTTAGTAAAGTAGAAAGCGGGTGTGCTAATGAATGTACTACGCCCAACCCTTTTTGAAAAGCAACGGCACCCATCAGCGAAGCGATCATCATCTTGCTGCGGGATTCAGGAAGTGGCTTATTTACGGCATTATCAAGCGATCCGGAGATCAGCCTTATACCCTCAAGGGCAATACCATCGCATAAAGGATGAAAACCACGGGCAAGGAAGGCTTCCATATTATGTGAAAGGGCGTCCATACCGGTGGCTGCCGTTATAAACGGGGGTAAATCATAGGTTAGCTCCGGGTCAGCAAAAACCATCTTTGCCACCAGCTTGTGATGAAACAGGATGCGTTTTTTCTTTGTCTGTTCTTCTGAGATCACAGCGCTTCTCCCTACTTCACTGCCTGTGCCGGCTGTAGTGGGTACCGTAATAAAATGAGGAACAGGTTCTGTTACATATTTTGAGCCTCCGACCAGGTCATCATAATCAAAGAGATCTCTGTGGTGGTTAATCCTCAAAACGATTGCCCTTGCAACGTCCATGGCTGCACCCCCGCCAATGCCAATAACCGAATCCCGCTTTGATTGATGATAAGCATCTCCTCCTTTTAAGACATCAGATTTTACAGGGTTTTTGTGGATGTCACAAAATATTTCCAGCTTTAGTTGTTGTCTTTTTAAATCTTCAACAATCTTTTTGAAAAAATCCAGTTCAGCTACATTAGGGTCTGTTACGATTAGTGGATGAGATAAATTTTGGTCTTTCAGATAAGGCGCTAATTCTTTTATGACACCAGGTCCAAATCTTATGTCAGTAGGAAAACTGTATGAATATTTCATGGATTACAGATTGTTCCATTGATTAAGGTTAATTTTTCTTCCGATAGTTTTTTATTTAAATCCACACCCGCTATTACGGGTAATCTATGACCTAATTTCAGCCCAACAAAAATCCAATCTTCCAGGGTAGAACGTAATTCAATTTGACATTCCTTTAGAGTTTTTCCAAAAGCTATTACTCCTTTGCAATTTGGAATTTTCCCTGCAAAACTTCCATCTTCAAGTTTGTCATAAATGGCTTTTGAAATTGCGTTTTCAATATAGTTGGTTAAAATAAATTTATATGACATGGTAAGAACTTTTATTTTTATACAAATTTACGTTTTTTCTTATAATTTGTTTTATTTTGCTAATAAGATTCAAATAATCTCAAAATACCTCTTTAATTCCCAATTAGTAACCGCTTTGGCATCTTTTTCTTTGCCCTGACGCTCAGATTTAGCTTTTTCAAATTGCTGCCATTCCCATTCCCGTGTTTGTACAAAATGATTAACAAAACCTTCTCCAAACAGCTCTTTAGCCAGATCGGATTTTTTCATTGCCTGGGTTGCTTCTACTAGATTTTTTGGAAGCTTGCCATATTTAAAATCTTCGTATCCGTTCCCTGTTGTTTGAGGCTGGTCAAGCTTTAGCGCTTTTTTAATGCCATACAAACCACTCGCCAGGCAGGCAGCCATAGTCAGGTAAGGGTTTATATCCGAACCGGGTACCCTGGTTTCAAGGCGTGCTGATTTTTCGCTGCTAGTCAGAACCCTTAAAGCTGTGGTGCGGTTATCCATACCCCAGGTAAGCGTGGTAGGCGCCCAGGCTCCTTCCACCAGGCGTTTATAGCTGTTAACGGTTGGAGCATACATGGGCAATATATGTGGCAAACAATGTAACTGTCCTGCCACATAGCTTTTAAAGAGTTCACTCATCCTGTTTTTGTCTGCTTTTTTATAAAATAAATTTTTTTTGCTATCCCACAAGCTTTGATGCACATGTCCGCTGCAGCCCGGCAGCTTTTCATTCCATTTAGCCATGAAACTGGCTAAAATATCATTCCGGTAGGCAATTTCTTTGACACTTGTTTTAAAAAGCACTGCTCTGTCGGCTGCTTCTAATATGTCTGCATAAAAAATAGCTGCTTCGTAAACTCCAGGTCCGGTTTCGGTGTGTAATCCTTCAAGCGGAACGTTAAATTGTAAGAGAAAGTCAAACAAATCATTGAAGTAGTTATTTGGTCTTTTATCCGAATGGAATTCGGATTTACTCCCCCTCTCCACTTGTGGAGAGGGGGATGGGGGGTGAGGTTGACTGTTATAGGAGCTTCTTAAAATGGAATATCCAAACATACCCGGGGTGAGTGGTCTTATATTCTTAAAATCCTTGTCGTGCAATTCCCAGGGTGTTTCATTGAAATTAAACCACTCAAATTCTACAGAAAAGACAGGAGAAAAACCGGCATCTATGGCTTGCTGCCTTATTTTCTTTAAAAGGCTACGTGAGCAGACCTGTAAAGAATTACCGTCATCATCTATAAAGTCTGCCAGGAAAAACGGAACATTGTTATCCCACGGGATATTTCTGAATGTTGAAAGATCGATCTTTGCTTGCGCATCCGGGTAACCGGTATGCCAGCCCGTAAAATCCACGTTATCATAAAGGGTGTCTGATGGATCCCAACCAAAAATCACGTCACAGAATCCGAATCCCTGGTCGATAATGGAAAAGAACTTATCCCTATGTATAACTTTTCCTCTAAGAACACCGTCTATATCTGTAATAGCCAGCTTCACTTTTGCAGCCGGATGATCTTTTACGGATTGTAATATTTGTTCTTTACTCATTCAAAAAGAAAAACTACCCAAATCTTCAGCAACGGCTCCTCCTGCCAATCTTGAATATGTCTAAGTTTATTGACACCAGAAAACGGATAGTCATGTTGTGTTTTATAATTTTTTGGTAATTTGAAACTCAACTCTCCTGTTAAGCAGCCTGTTTTCTTTTGTATCATTTGGGGTCAGTGGTTTTTGCTCACCATATCCTTTATAAGTTAACCTGTCCTGATCAACCCCAACAGCAACCAGGTAGTCTGCAGCAGCTTTTGCCCTTTTTTCTGAAAGCTTCTGATTATATGACTCAGGCCCAACGTTGTCCGTATGCCCTATGATCGTTAGTTTTATTTCTTTACAGGTCAAAAGAACGTCCTTCACATATTTTAAAGCTTGCAAATTCCTGGTAATAGCTCCATAGCTATCAAATTCGAAATTAACATTGCTGAATTTTATACTTTTTCCCACTTCAGAACAAGCAAAGCTTTCGGACTCAACGGAAATTGTTGGTGTACCATCTGTCATCTCTTCGGATGGTGCAAGAATTTCTTCCACTGCTAAAGCAAAAGTAGAAATATCATATACATTAAACTCAATTCTTCTGTTAAGTCGCCTGTTTTCTTCTGTAATATTTGGAACGAGGGGTTCATCCTCACCAAATCCTTTGTAGGCTAACCTAGCCGGATCTATACCAATAGTAATTAAGTAATCAACAGCCGCTTTAGCCCTTTTTTCTGAAAGCCTCTGATTAAATGATGAAGTACCTACATCATCAGCATGTCCGATGATTAGTATTGCCTTTTTACGACATGCAATCAATACATCCCTCACAAAATGTAACTCTGGCTTATTTTGGGATATTTTAACATAGCTGTTAAAATCGAAATAAATATTTTTGATCTTTATAGCAGAACCGACTTCAGCACAATCAATAGCTTTGGGTACTTCTGAGCCGGCAGCCTCATCCAAAGGCTCTATTTTCAAAGGTAAGGGTGAGGGAATAGCAGTCGGATGTTTGATGTTTGACTTTGGTTGTTCCAGAGTCGTTTCAGTTTGCTCAGGAACTGTCTCTGGTTTTTCAGGAACTGTCTCCGGTTTTTCAGGAGCTGTCTCTGGTTTTTCAGGAACTGTCTCTGGTTTTTCAGAAACTGTCTCCGGTTTTTCAGGAACTGTCTCTGATTTTTCAGAAACTGTCTCTGGTTTTTCAGGAACTGTCTCTGATTTTTCAGAAACTGTCTCTGGTTTTTCAGGAGCTGTCTCTGGTTTTTCAGGAGCTGTCTCCGGTTTTTCAGGAACTATCTCTGGTTTTTCAGAAACTGTCTCCGGTTTTTCAGAAACTGTCTCCGGTTTTTCAGGAGCTGTCTCTGGTTTTTCAGGAACTGTCTCTGGTTTTTCAGGAACTGTCTCTGGTTTTTCAGGAACTGTCTCTGGTTTTTCAGGAACTGTCTCTGGTTTT
>VRUD01000002.1:87371-95360 GCA_019456305.1 Cytophagales bacterium
TCAGGAACTATCTCTGGTTTTTCAGGAACCGCCTCTGGTTTTTCAGGAACTATCTCTGGTTTTTCAGGAACTGTCTCCGGTTTTTCAGGAACTATCTCTGGTTTTTCAGGAACCGCCTCTGGTTTTTCAGGAACTGTCTCCGGTTTTTCAGGAACTATCTCTGGTTTTTCAGGAACCATCTCTGGTTTTTCAGGAACTTTCTCTGGTTTTTCAGGAGCTGTCTCTGGTTTTTCAGGAGCTGTCTCTGGTTTTTCAGGAACTATCTCTGGTTTTTCAGGAACTATCTCTGGTTTTTCAGGAGCCGTCTTTAGTTGTTTAGGAACTGTCTCTAATTGTTCAGATACTGTTTCTGGTTGTTCGGAAATCGTCTTTGGCTGTTGCGGAGTTACTTCTGGTTGATCAAAAGTTGTTTTAATTTGTTCAGATGGAATATTAGCAGTTTCACTTGTTTTTATAACCTTCTCAGATAAGGCTGAAATTGTGTCGCTTAAAACTTTAACCTTACCTTCAACAGGTGTTGGTAAAATTACTTTCTTTGCTGCTCCCGAGTACTCGGATGTATCAGACACTATTTCCATTTCTCTCTTTTTTAAAAGTAGTCTTGTATCTACTACAACTGTAGAGAGCCGCTGGCGTTCTTCTTCAGCTTTTGCCTCTGCTTCAAGCCGCTTGCGTTCTTCCTCTGCTTTGGCTTCTTCTTCAAGCCGCTGTCGTTCTGCCTCTGCTTTGGCCTCTTCTTCAAGTCGTTGTCGTTCAGCCTCTGCTTTGGCTTCTTCTTCAAGTCGTTGTCGTTCTGCTTCTGCTTTGGCTTCTTCTTCTAATCGCTTTCGTTCTGCTTCTGCTTTAGCTTCTGTTTCTAATCGCTGGCGTTCTTCCTTTGCTTTGGCTTCTGATTCTAATTGCTGGCGTTCGTATTCAGCTTTGGCTTCTTCTTCAAGCTGCTTGCGTTCCTCCCCTGTTTTGGCTTCTGCTTCCTGCTGCTGGCGTTCATATTCAGCTTTGGTTACTTCTTCAAGCCGTTGTCGTTCAGCCTCTGCTTTGGCTTCTTCTTCAAGCCGCTTACGTTCTTCCTCTGCTTTGGCTTCTTCTTCAAGCCGCTGTCGTTCTGCTTCTGTTTTGGCTTCTGCTTCAAGTCGCTGTCGTTCTGCCTCTGTTTTGGCTTCTGCTTCAAGCCGCTGTCGTTCTGCCTCTGCTTTGGCTTCAGCTTCAAGCCGCTGTCGTTCTGCTTCTGCTTTTGCCTCTGCTTCAAGTCGCAGTCGTTCTGCCTCTGTTTTGGCCTCTGCTTCAAGTCGCAGTCGTTCTGCCTCTGTTTTGGCTTCTGCTTCAAGCCGCTGTCGTTCTGCTTCTGCTTTTGCCTCTGCTTCAAGTCGCAGTCGTTCTGCCTCTGTTTTGGCTTCAGCTTCAAGCCGCTGTCGTTCAGTTTCTGCTTTGGCTTCTTCTTCAAGCCGCTGTCGTTCTGCTTCTGCTTTTGCCTCTGCTTCAAGTCGCAGGCGTTCTGTCTCTGCTTTGGATTCAGCTTCAAGCCGCTGTCGTTCAGTTTCTGCTTTGGATTCAGCTTCAAGCCGCTGTCGTTCAGCTTCTGTTTTGGCTTCTGCTTCAAGCCGCTGTCGTTCAGCCTCTGCTTTGGCCTCTTCTTCAAGCCGCTTTCGTTCAGCCTCTGCTTTGGCTTCTGTTTCAAGACGCTGTCGTTCTGCCTCTGCTTTGGCTTCTGCTTCAAGCCGCTGTCGTTCAGCTTCTGCTTTGGCCTCTGCTTCAAGCCGCTGTCGTTCTGCCTCTGATTTGGCTTCTGCTTCAAGTCGCTGTCGTTCTGCCTCTGTTTTGGCTTCTGCTTCAAGCCGCTGTCGTTCAGCTTCTGCTTTGGCTTTTGCTTCAAGTCGTTCGCGTTCTTCTTCAGCTTTGGCTTCTACTATTCTATCACCCGTAAGTTTTGATTGAAGTGCTAAAGTTGGCAAAACCCCCTTATAGGCAGAAAAGTCTGCAAAATTAAATTTACCATTTTCATCCCAAGAGCCGATAATAATTTGATCAATTACGTACTTCCTGTCCGGAGTGATATTTGAACGCTCAACTAAGCCAAGTTTTTGGATATGATTATCTGAGAGACTGGCAAACATAAATTCACCTGCATTATCAAATTCACCTATTTTAATTCCTTCAACAATGTACCTTCCATCAGCAGTGATCTGTGTTTCATCTATCAAGATCAGCCAGGTAAGGGGGGCTATATATAGATGCAAAAATTTAACAACACCTTCCTGGTTGATTTTTCCACTGTGAATAACCTGGGCAGTTAATCCCGGGTACTCGGGATTGAAAATTGAAAGTTGAAAATTGAAAATTAATAATATGATGATATATTTTTTCATAACACAGATTGCACAGAAAGTAAAATTATTGTGATTAATTTCAAGTAGCAATAAAATTAACACAAAAAAAATATTTTTCCAAATCTATTAAAATTTATTTACAAAGTTTTTTCTAAATTCCTCCCAGGAAGTTGTTTTGTAGGCGTCTTCCAAAAAAAACGCTAAGATCGGCTCTATATATTTAGGCGTCATATATTGCTGTATAGCGGTGATAAGCTGGGAATTTTCACCGATGACAATAACGGATGGAAATGTCATATTATTTTTTAACGCCCATAATGCAAATTGGTGGTAATTGCTGCCTTTATTCCCGGAATTGACCAGGGTGTTACCTAAATAACTTATCGTATCTTTTGTTTGGGCATCAAAGTTCACAGCGTAAAAGTTTTTATTAATATATTCAGCAATAACCGGATAGTCAAAAGTGGTTTTGGCCATTACTTTACAGCTAACACACGTGTTTGAATATACGTTGATAAGCATCTTTTTAGGATGGGCCTTATTCAATTCCATTGCTTCTTTAAATGTATGCCATTTTAGAAGTGCAGTATCCGAATGCAATTCGGCTTTACTGGCAAAGGCCATGTCAAAATATTTCCGGAAATCTTCAACCGAAGTAGTCTTATAGATGCTTTCAGTAAAAAACACCAGGAACGGGGCAATTTTTTTAGCGTCCAAATATCCCGGAACCAAGAGTGAAGATTGGAAATTATTGTACATAAAAAGTGTAGAGGGATAGGTTCTGCTGCCGGGTAAAAATTTGTATGTCAACTGGTGCGTTGCACGTTTACCTGATTGTGTGTTAAAATAAGTTTTTCCTAAAAATTCAACACTGTCTCTTGTCTCAGCATTGAACTTTACAGCATAGAAGTTTCTGTTAATATAACCAACAACCTGCGGATCAGCATAAGTAGTTTGCATCATGCGTTTACACCATCCGCACCAATTAGTATACACGTCAATAAGCGTTGGTTTGGGAGCTTTTTTGTTTAATTCAACGGCTTGCTCAATGGTAAGCCAGTTGACAGAAGCTTTATTTTGAGTCGTCTGGGCTGGTGCATTCAAGCTGCAGATTAAACAGATCATACAGATGATGGGGAGTGATTTTCGCATTATTTTTTTCTATTAGAATAAAAAAAGTGTATTTTTGAAACCTTTGAAAAACTTAAATGATAACAAAAAAAACTGCTACACCTGCCCGCCATGCACAAGCCCTTAGGATGGCAGGCGGGAAGACACAAAGATACACGAAGAAATTATATTATAGTATTTTTTAGATTTTTCAAAGGTTTCTATCTATAATTCACTTACTTTGAATAAGCAAACAGCAAGTTTAAATAAAATTTTCGAAAGGTGGTCAGAAGAAAAAGCAATCAGCATATCTCTCCTGCCTTCTTCAGGTTCGTATCGCGAATATTATAGAATTACCGGCAAAAACAAAATAGCAATAGGAGTTTTTAACGCTGACAAAAAAGAGAACATTGCTTTTTTAACATTTACCAGGCACTTTTTCAATAAGGGTTTAAACGTACCTGAAATATACGATGAAGGCCTGGAGAATAACGTTTACCTTATTCAGGATCTTGGTGATACTACGCTGTTTTCATACAGCCCCCCCCTAACTCCCAGCCCCCCTAAATCCCCCCAAAGGGGGGACTTCCCAACCCCACTTCCCAAAGGAAAAGGGGATAGCAAAAGCGATGGAAAAGTCCCCCCTTTGGGGGGATTTAGGGGGGCTGGTAGGGAGGCTGAAATGATCAATATATATAAAAAAGTAATTGAAGAATTGCCACGATTTCAAATACTTGCAGGCAAAGACCTTGATTACAGTGTTTGTTATCCACGCCCGGATTTCGATAAGCAGTCTATGATGTGGGATTTGAATTATTTTAAATACTATTTTCTCAAATTAGCTAAAATTCCTTTTGATGAACAAAAATTAGAAGATGATTTCCAGTGTTTTTCTGATTATTTGTTAAAAACCGATTGCAGCTATTTCCTGTACCGGGATTTCCAGTCCCGCAACATTATGATCTATGAAGACGTACCCTGGTTTATTGATTACCAGGGAGGTAGGAGAGGCGCCTTGCAATATGATGTGGCTTCATTGCTTTTTGATGCAAGAGCAGATATTCCGCAAGAAATTAGAGCTGAATTACTGGATCATTATATTAATATCATAACCAAAATTATCCCTGTTGATAAAACGGAATTTATTCAGTATTTCTATGGATATGCTATTATCCGCATTATGCAGGCAATGGGCGCTTATGGCTTCCGGGGATTGTATGAAAAGAAAGATCATTTTCTGAAAAGTATCCCCTTTGCAATAAAAAATATTGAATGGATCATCAATACAGTATCTGTTCCCGTTGAGATACCAACACTTATGGATGTTTTTAAACGATTAATAAACTGTGAAATTAAAAGTCACCCTTAACAGCTTTTCTTATAATAGAGGCATACCTGTTGATAGATCAGGCAATGGTGGCGGCTTTGTTTTCGATTGCCGTGCCCTGCATAATCCAGGCAGGTATGAGGAATATAAACATCTTACAGGTAAAGATATTGAGGTAATAGAATTCTTTAATAAACATAATGAAGTCGTAGAATTTTTAAATAATATTTATTCATTGGTAGATCAATCAATAGAAAAATACCAGGAACGAAATTTTACAGATCTGATGGTAAATTTTGGATGCACAGGCGGCCGGCACCGTTCTGTACATTGTGTTGAGATGCTTGCCAAACATATTAGGGGAAAATACCATGTTGAGGTAGTTGTAAAACATATTGCGTTAGAAAATTTAAAATAACTAAAATTTTTTATCATTTTAGTCAATTACTTATGAAAGCAATGATCTTTGCCGCTGGCTTAGGAACACGTTTTCTTCCTCTTACAAATAGTAAACCTAAAGCTTTAGTAGAGGTTAATGGAACACCTTTACTGGAAATTGTGATTAACAGATTAAAGTTATTCGGTTTTAATGAAATCATTATTAATGCCCATCATTTTGCCGGCAGTATCATAGATTTTTTAAACAAAAAAAGAAACTTCAATATAAAGATTACCATCTCTGATGAAACAGAAAAGCTTTTAGGTATTGGAGGTGGTTTAAAAAAAGCTTCGTGGTTTTTCAATGACAACGAGCCTTTTTTGGTTCATAATGTAGATATAGTGTCAGATATTGATTTAAAACAACTACTTCAAGCGCATATCAGATCAGAGGCACTTGTAACATTGGCTGTTAAAAACAGGCAGTCATCAAATTATCTGCTATTTGACAACAATAAAACCTTATGTGGATGGATAAATAAAAATAGCAGTGAAAAGAAATTAATAAAAAATTTTAATTCAAATCTAACTCCACTGGCTTTTAGTGGAATTCATATCATTTCGCCTTCTATTTTTCACCTTATAAATAAGAATGGTGTTTTCCCAATAATTGATACTTACCTGAATTTAGCTGCAAATCATAAAATAGTTGCTTTTATTGAGGATAATTCTTTGTGGATAGATGTAGGGAAAAAAGAAAATTTAAAAAAAGCGGGTGAAATTTTAATTAGCATCGCGCATAGAGCATAGAGCATGGAGTTCCCTTTTCGTGCTCCACGCCCTATACTATAAATTTATCAAAAATGTTTCTCGCCAAGTTCACATTATGATTATTTTAATAATAATAATTGCGTACTTTGTGTTTTGTCCCTAAAAAACTAAAACCATAAACAAAATAACTATAACAACTAAACTTATAACTTATAATCAATAACTAACTAATAAACACTATGTTAATCCCAAGTCTCATACTAAAGCAGCTTTACACTACCGGCAGCTTGAAGAATACCGGTAAAGGCGTAAAATTTTCAATGAAGAATCGCCTCAAAGACGGTAAATTTATTGGGCTAAGCAGCCTGAAATTCGGTGGAAAAGAAGTGCCTGCCAGCGCTGTCTCTTTCGACATAGGCGATGGTAAAATAATTGCCTGTAATCAGATCTCGGTGAGTAATCCGATCAACTTCCCTTTGAAAAAATCATTTGATATTTTAGCCGATATTGGAGCGCTGCCAATCGGAAAACATCAGATCGAGATCGCTTTTAAAGCTAAACCTTTCGGGAGCCTGAAATTAAAAGTAGAAGATGCTATTGCAGAGCCAAACGGTCATATTGTTCGCATTCCCCGTGATAATACTGACGATTATTCAAAGGAGATCATCAGGAAGCGGCAGAAATTTATTGAACAGCATACTGGTACCAGGTTAGAGCATGTCAGTAAATATTCATTTGACCCTCATCAAACTGAGGGAAACGTAGAGAACTACACAGGAGTAGCGCAGGTTCCCCTGGGTTTTGCCGGGCCGGTCAGGATTGTTGGTGAGCATGCTAAGGGTGAGTTTCTCATTCCGTTAGCCACAACGGAAGGCACGCTGATAGCTTCTTACAACCGGGGCATCAAGGTAATGAACCTCTCAGGTGGAGCCCGGTGCACTGTGGTTAGAGATATAATGCAGCGCGCACCGGTCTTTGTTTTTGATGATGCACGCGATGGCCGTGAGTTTACAAAATGGATAAATGCAAACATTAACAAGATCCGTAAAGAAGCAGAATCTACTTCAAGCATAGCTAAGCTGCAGTACATTGATCCCTATCTGTCAAATAAATTTGTTTTCCTTCGCTTTAACTATACCACAGGTGACGCTGCCGGACAGAACATGGTGGGGCGGGCGACTTTTGCAGCCTGTAGTTGGATCATAGATAACTACAAAGGAATCAGGCATTTTTACTTAGAATCCAATTTTGCAACCGATAAAAAGGCCTCCCAGATCAATATCATGAGAACACGTGGAAAAAGGGTTACGGCAGAAGCCGTGATCAAACGGGACGTGCTGATCCAGCACATGCGCGTAGAGCCTGAAAGCTTGTTTTATCATAGCCATATTTCTAATGTTGGCGCTTTTATGTCCGGAGCGAATAACAACGGAGCCCATTCTCCAAATGCTATCGCTGCCATGTTTATTGCTACCGGCCAGGATGCTGCCAACGTTGCGGAATCTTCAGCAGGTATCGCATACACTGAGCTTACTCCCGAAGGTGATCTGTATATTTCCCTCACTATTCCATCCCTTATCGTAGCGACCTACGGAGGCGGCACAAGCCTGCCTACTCAGCGCGAATGCCTTGAGGCCCTTGGATGTTACGGAAAAGGTAAGGTAAACAAATTGGCGGAAATTATTGCAGGTGTTGCACTGGCAGGTGAGATCTCCCTTGCAGCAGCCATTTCATCGTCAGACTGGGTTTCGAGCCACGAAAAATATGGGAGAAACAGGTGAAATTAGTAGCAGCCACCAAGCAGCGGCTCAGCAGAAAATTCTTGATAACCATTTTACCATCTGTAAATAAAATATTTTTAAGGTAAAATGCCTGCTTTTTTTAATTGCTTTTTTGTTAATCCAGTTGCTTTCAAAATAATATCAAAAGAGACGCCTGATTTCACTAAATTTTTAGCTGCTTTTATCATACCCTTTTCCATACCCTCTTCCATACCCTTTTCCATACCCTTTTCCATACCCTTTTCCATACCCTTTTCCATACCCTTTTCCATACCCTTTTCCATACCCTTTTCCA
>VRUD01000002.1:95460-102868 GCA_019456305.1 Cytophagales bacterium
TACCCTTTTTCTCAGCTAATGAAAGAGCGCCTCGTTGGTCTTGGATAAATATTTCTCTTCTCTCCTGATCGTTTAATTCTACCTCAGTTAACGAAGCTTTATTAGCTATTTCAAATGCTTTAATAATGGGCTGTTCCTTTGATAAAGCTTTCGGAATAGCAGTCAAATTGCCTGCAGTTTTGATAAAATAGAGCCATTTATCAATAATGTTAGCCAGTTCGTTTTCGTTTTTTGTAAATTTAGGTAGTTCTGCAAAAACAAGTTCCAGATCATCTGAATAGACTTCATTGTTCTTTTCGTTTCTGAGATTAAATTTATTAATAATGTCCGGCAGCTCTTCAAACATCACAAAATCAGTTATCGTAATTGCTATGACTTCTGTTAATAAATGATAATCCTCTCCTTTATGGATCTGATTTGCATAGGTCTTGCAAGCATTGTATAAGATCCTTTTTTCAAAGCCCGCAACATTTAGTACCTGCATCTCAATTATGTATGATTTATTTTGCTCATCTTTAACTCGTATATCCAGATATGTATCTTTTATTCCTTTGATCTTAGGGGCAAGATAGGGATCAATTATTGTAACTTCTTTAATTTTATATGGAGATTTTAAATTTAAAATAGCATTAAGAAAACTAATTAGTATTTCTTTACTTTTCTCAGAGCCAAATATTTTTTTAAAAGCGAAATCAGTTTTAGGGTTCAAAAATTTCATCTGCTTATATTTTAAAAATTTTTGGTTATGTTTGCAAGACTTTTTAAAGTGGACTCATAATTTTTTAACAAAGATAGACTTTTTTAGTTAAAACAAAAATAAATCCAAAGACAAAGAAAATTGAGTCCACTCTAAAAAGTCCAAAAAATAAAAATGCCACTAAATCACCAAAGCACTAAATCCCACAAAACCCTGAAAATCAATTAGTTAATTTTTAGTGGGATTTAGTGTTTTTGTGCTTTTGTGGCAAAAAAGACTTTTTAGAGTGGACTCAAAGATATTATACAAACTCGTGGTTGAATACCGCTTTGCTGCCTTATCACCATTAAAACAACGCTGACACCTGCATCCTGCCTATATGTATAATTTTTTCTTCTCCCGGTTTCCTAGCTTCGTAATTGATGGTGATCTGCAAGCCATTGGCTAATCTTTGCTGCCAGTTTAATGACCATGTCCAGTTGTTGCCCGGTTTCAAAGCTTCAAGCATCCGGTTGCCAACAAGGGTGTTGGGATTATCATTATTAACCGCATCATGATAGGATATATTTATATATTTCAAATCGGCATTCAACCTCCCTTTTGAAACTTTACTGAGCCTTAAGTTTATGCCTAATTCGTGAAATTCAGCCTTTTCAGCAGAGATTTCAAAAATGTTTTCTTTCATAGCAAATGAATAGTTAGCCGTAAATCTAATATTGTGGGTGGGCTGAAAAGCGATTTCAGGGGTAGCTTTATAAGTGCGTATTTTATAATTTCTTTGAGTCAGATAGTCTGATGTGTTGCCTTTGATGCTCTTTTGAGCAAGCAGCTTTGTATTGAATTTTCTTTTGATATTCAATCTTAAATTAACTTTAAACTCTTCGATATCACGTGCCTCAAACCCATTGGTTAATAGTTGTTTTTGCTCCACAAAGTAATAATTAAAACCCAGCCCATAAGTCGGGTTGGTGCGGTTAAAAAACAGCGTTGTTCGTAATGCTTTTTTGACAGAAAGTAAATTTGAATCAGTAATTGCATAAACCGGATTGAATCTTGCCAGATTCCTGGTATTTGCAGCTTGAAAATTATCAAATATTTTTTTATCAATGCTCCAGGAAGTTATGTTTGAAAATTTTGAGATAAATAATTTTAACCCTTTTTTAGCCCTCCAGCTTCGTGGAGCAGATATGTTTAATCTATAGTTGAAACTATTCGTAAAAGCTCTGATAAATGTATCTGTTGGTACAGAAATCTTAATATAATTTCGCTCGTCAAAAGTATTTGCTTCTGAAAATTCATTTTTGTCCTGTACGCCATTACTATCGAAATCAATCCATTGATGCGTTCCTTCTCCGGTTAGTACTTTCAGGAAAACGAACTCCCTCCCACGCTCTCTGCCCGTACCCGCAGCATAGGTAAGCTCTGAGCGGATATGTCTTTTGAAAAGAGCGGCATTCCAGTCAAATCTTCCCATGATCGTTTCTTCATCCTGAATATTTTGGGTGCTATCCTGGTTTTCAAGCTTTCTGTATGTAGCTAAAATATTCAGATCATTATTTTTTCCAAGCCTGAAATGAGCGCTTGAATTTGAAGTTTGGGATTTATCCTTTACTATCAATTTACCTTTTAATGTATCATGATCAAAACGAATACTATAGTCAGTACTAAATTTTGTTTTCAAAGTATCATTGTTCTTAATATAAAAAACATGTTCATCAAAATTCATAGCTGTGTTAATGACAGTGTCTCCTTTAATTGAGCGGACTTCATTTTTATCAAACCGGTATATGTAGCCAGGGACAAAATATTTTGTAGAATAATTTGCATTAACATTCAACCTCTTCCAATCAGATACCCTGTTGGTTTTGATATTATTCATTAGAAATAAGTCCGAATTTACCTGTAGCGGCCCTAATTTTTTTGCGAAGCTGAATTTGTGCTGAAAACCATCAACATCTTCCCCCTTTTTTCTTCTACTTAAAATATAGTTGAACCTGTTTTTTATACCTTCAGAAATTCCTAAAGAAAGGTTTAAAATATTGTCGTTTGCCCTGCTTGAAACGTCAGCGCTCCAATCCCTGTCATATTCAATGTAGCGGTACCTGTCTAATGGCTTGAAATTTTTCTCATCAAATTCGTAATCAATCTTAGCATGCCATTTATAATTCTTAATAAATGGTATTTTCTTCCCTTTATTCGCATATCCTACTTTAAGCGCCAGTCCATTATCATCACTGGAGCCTTCTTCTGAGAACAGGTTTATATCATTATCACTAAAGGCAATTTCGCCATAAATTTGCTCATTTTTACTTATCTTATAGCTTCCACCAAGAGTTATCATCTGTTTCTTTTTGGGTGTGGGGATAATTTTTATGGGCTCATACCGGCCCCGCAGCGTACCGGTAAGGGTTTCAGGAGCAATCCATTGATAGATTTGACCATTCACAGTACTGTTTTTTCGATCATAATTTCCATTTCCTTGCCCTACATCTGCAAAAACTAACTGATAGAGTGTATCTGTAGAATCAGTTGAATAAACATATATATCTTTATATACGGTAGAATCGAATAAGGGAACATAGGTATAAATGGTGGTATCAACTTTTTTGTATAAAATCTGGTTACTATTAAATTCAACAAGTGTAACTCCTTGTGTAAAAGCCGAATCCAGGTTGTCACCGATTTCACTTAATCTTGTCTGGTCGGTACTGTCTAATGATATCGTTAACGGATTTTTCGGATTATCCGCTTCTTTATAATAATTAAAAAAGAAATTAAATTTTTTAATATCCTGGTAATGGCTTGCATTGAGTATGGTTCTGCTGTAATTCTTGTCTGAATATTCAAAATCTACCCTTACCCTCGAAAATTTTGTGATCAGCACCCGTTGGGTAAAGGTGATTTCCGCCTGGTTGTAATCAATAACATAATCGTAATTGTAGCCGCGTATTAATCGTTTGCCATCAAGAAAAACCTTTTCTGAATTGGCTATCACAATGATGAACTTCTCATTATCAGGCCCTCTCAGCTTATAAGGCCCCTGGACGCCTTCTCTTACATCAAGCTTCATAGAAGCAAATTTTCCTTTTGACACTGCTGCTGCGACTATTGTAGTAGATTTTAGAGAATCATTCCTGCCAAGATTCGCTTCAACCATTCCTCCCTGAACGTTCTTATAAAACCTCATAAAATTTGAAGGCTTGTTATTTAAAACCAGGTCACCGGCAGTTAATTTACCCTTTTCGTGTGCCAATTGTATATAGATCCTGTCAAATTCCTGGATCTGCCGGGTATTACCTTCCGGCTGAAAGGGTACATTTTGGTCAGAAATAGCTGCGGTTATCGTTATATCATTAGAGAGTTTGCCATTCAATTGCAAATTCAAAGCAGAATTTACCGAGACATCCTGATTATTACCGAAAGAAATTCCACGGGAAATGTTACCATTCTTTGCAAGGCCTGGTGTAGAGAACAACTCTTCTCTGTTTTCAATTATATTTGAATAACGAAGTTCTTCTTTATAATAATCGACAGAATCTAATAGTGTAGCATCTCTAATATATTTTTTCTTATTTAACTGAAAAAAAAATACACGGTAGCATATAAAGACAGAATCCAGCCCCCCTTTCTTTAGTGAATCGGTGAATCGGTGAATCGGTGAATCGGTGAATTTTACAGTATTTGTATTTGGATCATATTCTATCTTAATATCATAGCCCGGGTCAGAATAAACTTTGATGGAACCAGGAATAATAGTAAGCGTATCTAAAATCAAACGATCTTTTGTAAATTGCACCCGCTTACATCTTTGATTGGAAAATTGGGCTAAACAGTTTACAGTGGACAGTTGGCAGTTGGCAATAAAGATAAAAATGAGAATTAGTGAAGATTTGTTGATATTTATAGAAATTGGCATAATATGCATCTATAGAATTAATATTGTAACGCATTTCCTGCAATCAAGTTATAGAAATCTTTATGAAACTTTTATGCCACCAAGACACAAAGATTCATAAAGAAAATTTTTATGCCAAGAAAAAAACTTTGTGTAACTTAGTGTCTTCGTGCCTGCCTGCTGCAGGCAGGTCTTTGTGGCAAGGATTTTTTATGAAAAATACTTTCGTTAAACTTAAAAAAAAGTGGGGTATTCGCAGAACAATTGATATTATCCTGATATTGATCGTATTTTCATTAGCAGGTATGTCTATTGTTTATGTCCGGGTTCCCGTTTTCAAGGCGTTCGGGATAGGAGACACCCATATTTTGATCAAAACAATAGTTTATGTTATAATCGTCTTCCCCGTCTATCAGTTCTTTTTGCTCTTTTTCGGGCTGCTGTTCGGGCAATTCAAATTCTTCTGGGACAAGGAAAAGAAAATGGCGAAGTGGGTGTGGCAAAGCGCAAAGCGCATAGCGCATGGTGTAAAGCGCAGCGTACATCGCTCATAGCAGAGAACATTTTAGAAAAATAAATTGTATGATTGATTTCACCCTTCGGGTGACCACCCGGCAAGGTGGTATTATTCAAGAATTATCTTTTTGTTAATTATGCCTTTCTTAGTTGATAGTTGTAAATTATATATTCCATTTGCATAGCTACTCATATCTATTTTATTTTGATACTTGCCTGCCTGCCCAGATGCAATCGGGGTAAAATCACTTAGATCAAGTCTATTGAAGTTAACAAGAGAACGCTATACGCCATGCGTTTTGCGCTTTGCGCTATGCGCTATGCTCCATGCGCTTAAGTCTGTTGAAGTCAACAGAGAACGCTATGCCCCGCCAGTTGGCGAGGCCATGCGCTTTAATACTTCAGCTTTATCCTTCACAAGCTGCTCTTTAAGCTTACTAACATCAGAAAACTTCCTCTCTTCCCTTATTCGTTCTATAAAGCTGATCGTTATTTGCTCTCCGTATATATTATTATTAAAATCAAAAATATTTACCTCCAGGGTTTTGTTCACACCACTTACTGTTGGTTTATGGCCTATGTTCATCATCCCAGATAGCGCATAGCGCATAGCGTATAGCGCATGGCGCTCAACACGCTGCTCTATGCTCTTTGCATTCTGCGCATTCTTTTGCGTTTCAACTCTTACTGCATACACCCCGTCTGCAGGTATTAATTTAGTCACTTCATCTAACTGGATATTGGCTGTTGGGAAGCCTAATTTTCGACCCAGGTGATCGCCTCTAACCACTTTTCCTGTAATACTGTAAGGCCGGTTCAAATAGTGCCTTGCGGTTTTAACATCTCCTGCCAATAATGCTTTCCTGATTTTTGTAGAGCTGATTGCAATATTATCAATAACCTGCCTGGGTATTTCTTCAATCTCAAAACCATATACGGCTGCGTTAGCTTTCAGATGCTCAAAATCTCCCTCCCGGTTTTTTCCAAAACGGTGATTATATCCGATAACCAATTTCTTTGTTCCTATCTTTTCTACCAGGATATCTCTTATAAAATCTTCAGAAGATAATTGCGCAAACTTCTTAGAAAAATTTATTATAATAAGATGGTCAATATCATTTTGTAAGATCCTCTGTTTTTCTTCCAATGTTGAGAGCAATTTCAAGTCTTTTTCTTCAGGGAAAAGTACCAACCTCGGATGCGGCCAAAATGTGATCACTACGCTCTCACCTTTAGTTCCCTCACGCTGTTCGGGACAAGTTTTTGCTATTTCATTCAACCGTGTCAACACCTTTTGATGCCCTATATGAACACCATCGAAGGTTCCGCTTGTAACTACAGCATGAGGCAGCTTCACAAAATTTTCTATACCAGAGTAAATTTTCATTTAGATAAGTTTTGAGTGGCCAGGTTAAAAAGTTGAGCTACAAAATAGTCAATCTGATAAGCATCTTCAACCTTATACTTTCCAATTCTTGTTCTTCGCAGCGCTGATAAGCATGCCCCTGCATTTAAAGTCTCTCCAAAATCTTTTACAAGGCTTCTTATATAAGTGCCTTTAGAACAGGTTACCTTAAATTCTATTTCGGGAAGTGCAATATTAGTGATCAGAAATTCTTTAATAAACACCTCCCTGGGATTAATTTGAAAGTCTTCGCCTCTCCTTGCCTTCTTATACGATCTTTCTCCCTTTATTTTTAAAGCCGAATATGCAGGAGGTTTTTGAAATATGCCGCCCAAAAATTTAGTGGTGTTCTGATAGATCATTCCATCGGTTATATGTGAAATATCAAAATGGTTGTCAAATTCTGTTTCAAGGTCGTATGAAGGGGTGGTTTTACCTAAGATCATTTTACCTGTATATGTTTTGTCCAGGTTTTGAAATTCAGAGATTTTCTTTGTCATTTTCCCCGTACAAATAATTAGCAATCCTGTAGCCAACGGGTCCAGTGTGCCAGCATGACCAATTTTTATCCGGATTTTGTCTCCACTCCGGGTACTCCCCCCCGGGTTACTCGGGGGGACAGGTGGGAGGGGAGAGGTGGGAGAGTTGCTTCCTTTAGATACTTGTTGAGCATCCCTCAAGATATAGATTGAATTTCTGATTTTATTTACAACATCACGGGATGTCCATCTATATGGTTTGTCAATAAGCAAAACTTCCCCTTTATTGAAGTCAAAGTTTCTATTTGAATCCATATCCCCGATGTCAATATACGAATGAATACTAGTGTAGCAACAATTTAATTACGCAATATTGTAATCATAAAATATATTATTTCATTGTTCAATTGTTAAGA
>VRUD01000003.1:0-17723 GCA_019456305.1 Cytophagales bacterium
TAAAAGAACATAGGAAAAAGAAAGCAATTGATGAAATTTTAAATCAGTAAAACCAACCACCTTTTGTCTATTAGACCAAAAAGCGGGCATTTGGAGAGACGCCCAAATTGGACGTCTCTCCAAATGCCCGCTTTTTAGGATACAAAAAATTCTCCCTATTTTTCCTATCACTTTACCAACACCTCATCATAGCTATACCCCGCAAAAATCCCCAGACCATTTTCAATATTGCCATACACTTGCACCGGTTCGGCAAAGGGATTGCCCTGGTTTTGCCGATGCAGTCTGAGTGACTTATTGTACAGGTAATATGCCTTTGAAATTGAGTTTAACCTTACGTAAAGCTTTCTGTTTTGAGTCAAAATGTAGCTATCAAAATATACTTTCAGATCATAGGTTTTCCCGTCAAATATTATATCGCTAAAAAGTATCCTGCTGCTGTATTGCTCGTTTGCTACTGATGGGTCAATAGTTGAAAGCGAAATCGTATATCTATAGCCGTCTATGCTATCATATTGCCATATTTCTATGGCATAGAAATTATCTGCACTTACGGGGTCATTGAATTTTATTGTAGTTTCTGCATAGGTACCATCCAATTCACCAACATATACCGAATCTTTCAGGGTAACCGATATGATGGGTATTGCTAAAGGTACAGCATCTAAAGCGCCTATGCTTTCATACCCGCTTGCTTCTACCTTGAGCGAATAGGGTTGCCCTGCAGAAGGATAAACACCAGTTGAGCTATAAATGCCGCCACCGGTATGGCTTAAAACGCTGATTACCTGTCCGTTTTCCAATATCTCTACCTTTGCGTTCTCAATATTATCAAGAGTTCCTGTATCCAATATACCCAGGCTATGGCTTACATGCACCTCAAACAGTGTATCAGGGTTAAAAAAGCAGTTAGCAACCAATTGAGAATCGTATGGCGGCAGATCAACATCAACGATCATTTCACAGGCGAATAAGAAGGGAATAAAGGGAATAAAGGAAATAAAGGGAATAGGGGAATAAAGGTGATATAATATGTTTCTAAATTTATTTTGCATAGCGATATTTTTTTTATTATGGCTAGTTTTTAAAAGGTTTCTTCTTATTTTCCTGATTAAAATTTAAAACTATAACTGAAAGAAGGCAATATAGGAAACAGGCTCACTTGCTTTAACGCAGGATCACCCCTGTTATCCACACCAAAATAAAGAAAATAAGGATTTTTCCTGTTATATACGTTATACACACCTATCGTCCATGTCCGTTCGCCCCATTTTTTCTTCTTATGAAAGTTTATGCCAATATCAAAGCGATGATACGCTCTCATTCTGAAACTGTTTTTATCGCCATAATATTCTATTTCGTACCCGGGCCAATAATTAGCAAAATCATTAATTGACTTGTAGCGTGCTATAGGCAACGTGATAGCATTGCCCGTTCCATAGATCCAGTTAGCCGAAAAGTCTATATTTTTATCCACTTTATAAGTAATAACTATTGCCACATCATGCCTCCTGTCATATTTATAGGGGTATTTTTTCCCTAAATTGATCGTTTCAAATTGCCTGTTTGTCCAGGAGAGCGTATAGCCAAGCCACCCGGTGGTTTTTCCTGTCTTTTTTTGCAAAAAGAGCTCGGCTCCGTATGACCAGCCCTTACCGGCTTCAACCTTGGTTTGCCAGTCGGCATTTAAATCTAAAAAATTAGCTCCTGCAATATATTCAATAATGTTTTGCATCCACTTATAATAACCCTCAACGCTCAATTCATATTTTTTTTCATGCAGCATAATTGTACGCGCTATGCCAAGGGCAACCTGTTGTGAATGCTGGGGTTTTACTATATCGGTAGCCGGTACCCACAGATCAGTAGGCAAGCTTATGTTGGAGTTAGTCAGTAAATGGATGTACTGTGTCATGGTAGCAAATGACGATTTCAATGCCCAATTATCGGTGAGATAATACCTTGACGAGATCCTTGGCTGGATTGAATAATAAAATTCATCATTAACCAGAAAACCGGATGTATGTAATCCTAAATTGGCTTTCAGCCGCCTGCTAAACCGTATGTCATCTTCAAAATACAGGGCTAGTTCATAAGCATCAACTCCCTGAGAGCCAAAGGTTGTATCTAAATCAGTTCCGTCTGACAAATTGAATTGAAATTGTACCGCACCGGTATTGAACCTGTGAAGAATATTATTCATGCCGAATTTAATATAATGATCAGGATTTGGAAAGTAATCAAAATCAACTTTTGCGGTCCAGTCCCGGATCCCTGAAAAATACTTTAGGTTGAACGATTCTTCAATCTTTTCACCCGAAGATGGTTCTTCAATATCTTCAATTTTTATTGTAGTATAAAATTTGAATCTTGAATAGGTCAAAGCAGCATTGCTGAACAATTTTTTATTGAGGATATGATTCCATCTCAACGAAGAGGTGATATTACCCCAGCCGAGCCTGAATATGTTATTGTATTCGTATTTAGTTCCATCACCTGTAGTATACTTATCAGATGCTCTCAGGTAGAATCTGTCATCACCGGTGTAAAAGCTAAGATAAAGGCGGTCTCTATCAGAAAACTTATGGTTCACCTTGGCATTCAAATCGTAAAAATAATAACCACCGGATGCCTCGCCTTCTGACGCAGCTAATATAAAAGGCCGTGCCAGGATGTCTATGTAAGTTCGTCTGCCTGAAATGATGAATGATGTTTTCTCTTTTTTTATCGGCCCTTCAACAGTAAGGCGTGCCGCTATGATGCCTACCGAACCTTCACCTGTGAACTTTTTCATATTACCCTCTTTTACATTGATCTCAATCACCGATGACAACCTGCCGCCATAACGTGCCGGGAAGCCTCCCTTGGTAAACTGGATATTTTTGATCGCATCTGCATTGAACACAGAGAAAAAACCGAACAAATGAGAGGCATTATACACCGGGGCGCCATCTAACAGGATAAGGTTCTGGTCGGGGCCTCCTCCTCTCACATACAATCCGCTTGTCCCTTCCCCTCCCGACTGCACTCCCGGCAGCATCTGCAGTGATTTCAATACATCCACTTCACCCAAAAAAGCTGGCATAGTCTTGATCTGGCTTATTGGAACCTCAATCACACTCATTTGCGTTTGATCTTCAATCCGGGTACCTGTGATCTCCACCTCTTCCAGCACAATAGCTGAATTTAAGCTGATATTAATATGTTGATTGGATTGAAGCCGGATAGATCTCTTGATTATCTGGTAACCGATATAGCTGTAAGCGATTTCAACACTATCGGAAGAGGGCAGTGTCAAGCTGTAAAATCCATATATGTTGGTAGTCGTGCCTTTTAAACTGCCTGTCTCATAAACATGAGCGCCAATGAGCTTTTCACCGCTCCCGGCATCTTCCACATACCCGCTAATAGTATACCTGCCTCCGGAAGCTTTAGAGGAGGGAGGTTTTTGAGCATAGGCAAAGCAGGGTAAGAAAAATAAAATAACAAGAAAGATAAATAACAACTTCATTGGAATTATATTTAGTTTTGGCTTTAGTTTAAACTAACGTTGCAAAATGCATAATTTTTCAAAATCACATTGAATACCTTTAAGTCGGCAGTTTCCAGTCGGCAGTTTCCAGTCGGCAATCTACAGTCCACAGTCGGCAGTCCACAGTCGGCAGTCCATCCCGAGTACTCGGGAGCAGTCGGCAATTGTTTTTTGCCGACTGGGGACTGTAGATTGCCGACTGCTGATTGCCGACTGCCGATTTTATCAATTTCGTGTACATTGACAGAGCTAAGATACAGTTTAACACGCTATATTAAACTAAAGCCTTAGTTTTTTAAAGGTTCCTATAAATATTCACGTCAATAACCACTTCCATAATGGAATGATGCTTATAGTAAGATCATCCACTTTTTCTTTACCCTCATTATCAAATGTAATAATAAGAAGATTGCTGCAATCCAGTTTTTTAGCTGCTTTTATTAGCGCTTTTATTTCTCTTTTCTTTGTATATTCATCCGCCAAAGAAAAACAAACCTTTATCAGTTGATCAATTTTTTGCCCTTCACGTATCAAAAAATCTACTTCAAAGTCAGATGCCGAATAATAATAGATTTCTTTATTTCTACGCTTTAATTCCAGCAGCACCACATTTTCCATGATCTTACCATGATCTGCAACAGCCTTAAAACTGAGAGCATTGATGATTCCCGTGTCAATGCTGTATATTTTTTTAGGCTGCTTTAGCTGCTCTTTTAACTTAAATGAAAAAGGGACAAGGAGAAAAAGCAGGTATGCGTCTTCTAGGTATTGTAAATAATTTTTAACCGTATGGACACTTTTTATTTCAAAAATATTTTTTATTTTATGCAAGCTGCTTTTAGAGCTGTAATTTGATATCGCATACAATGCAATCTCTTTTAAATCTTTTACATACCTGATATTGTATCTGAATACGATATCTCTTGAAATGATCTTATCAAAAAGCTCTCTTAAATATAGATTTTTCGGGATAATATCCAGAATTTCAGGAAAACCCCCTGTTTGAATGTATTCCTCTAATGTTCTTTTAATGATTGCAATCTTTTCAGCGATATAATGATCTTTATCTTCTACATAGATTTCTTTATACTGTAAAAATTCCCTGAAAGAGAAAGGGAAAAGTTCTATACTAATATACCTTCCTGTCAGATGTGTTGCAAGTTCTTTGCTAAGAAGCTGTGAGTTGCTCCCTGTAATAAAAATGTTGTATCCATTACGTTTTAAACGATTTACAAATAATTCCCAGCCTTCTACATTCTGTACTTCATCCAGCAGCAGGTGGTTGCAACCAGGCTCTATCTCATTCAAAACTTCAATAAAATCATTGAGATGGATTGATTTTATACCTGGTAAACGTTCATCGTCAAAATTAATGTAACCATAATTTATATCTTTCAGAATTTGATGAGCCAGTGTTGATTTCCCACATCTTCTTACACCCATAATAACCTTGATAAGCTCAGTCTGTGAAAAAGATTTGATTTGATGCAATATTTCCCTGTCAATGATCTTTTTTGTGAAGATCCTTGAAATTTCTTCCTTCTGCTCAAATAATATTTGTTTGATTATGTGCTTTTCCATATATTACACAAAAAACATAAGTAGTAGGCGTGGCACGGCTTTATCGTCTTATAAACTAAACACTTATTATAATTGATATATTTGTTGCTTAATGAAATACTTTTCAAATGACGATAGAGCCGTGCCACGCCTGATTACAATTATACTGCACAAAAATACATATTTTTGTTAAATATAATGCACAAAATGGGGAAAAAATAAAAAGAAATGAAATTAAACACATATCTAACGGGGCAAGAAAATACGAAATTCCACGAAAATATTTTAGTTATTCTACCAATATTTTCTTGATAAATACATTATCAGAACTATTCACCTTCAGAAAGTACATCCCTTTTGACAGATCAGAAATGTCTACTTCTTCAGTCAATTCATCATTGACAGTAAGCTCTTTGCTGATCACTGTTCTGCCATGCAGGCCGATAATTGTCAGACTAATATTCTCATTCTCAAATCCGGTGAAGCTGATTGTAAATACGCCCTCGTTTGGATTAGGATACAGCCTGATGCTTTGATCTGCGTTGTAGGTCTGGCTTAATCCCGTTGGACCTGGAGCTACTGAATCACAACCGGTAAATGTACAATTGTTGGCATCAGTTACAGTGACACAATAAGTACCGGGAACAAGACCAGCAATGGTATCATTATCGGGATGTACGCCTGGCGACCATGCGTAATTAAAAGGTCCGGTACCGGTGGTTAATGATACCCAAGCTGTACCGTCATTTGCATTCAGAACCGTTTCGGCTGTTGAAGAAACTGTTCCTGTTACAGTTAGATTTATTGTTACATTAATGCTATCCCTGGTTGTACAACCACCTATCATAACATCTACCCAATAAGTTCCTGAGGTGAACACTACAATTGTCTGGGTGCTTTCACCTGTTGACCAGTTGAAACCGGCACCGGTATTTCCTGCATCTAAGGCAAAGGCAGTATCACAAACCACAGTATCCGGACCTAAGGTAACAACAGGAAAAGGATTAACGGCAAAGCTGGTAAAGTAGAGGCGATGTTTGATAAATTCAATCAGATACAAAATCTGATCAAGGGATATGGTTTTGAATTATAAGTAATTTTTCTAAAAGTAAGTTTTTAGAGATGCCCATATGTAAATTACATTTCCATACCCTTGCTTTTTCCTTTTGATTCCATTTTACTTTTTATATAATTATTTACCTTTTGAACGATTCCTTCCTTGACCTGCTCCCATTTTATATTATTTAATGATACAGGATTCTTTTTTTCTCCATCTGCTTTTTGAAAATCTGTTAATGCTTTTATTGTTGTGACTGTATTATCATCAAACTTTTTTGCATATAGCCCTACAAGCCCATCAACCTTTCTGGTTTTTAACAACTCGTATACATCATAAAAATCCCTTTTTGTTCCCCTGTTTACGATGGCGCCCATTTTGGCTGCTATTGTATCCTCCAACGAATACATTCTTATTCCTTCTTTCACCTCAATTTCTTTCAGCATCGGATAATTAAACCTTAAAAACTGTGCTTTTATTCCGTTAATTATATATTTCCTGAATTGCTTATCTTTCTCTGTTATTATCATGTCCGGATACTTTTTTTTTATTAACATATCTGTTTCACCCTCTTTAAAATCATCCATTGAAAAAAAATCCAGGTCTTTTGATATTCTATGACCAAGTCGAAGCGCTAAATTTGTTCCGCCTATCAGTGCAAAATTTTCCAGCTCATTTATTGAACACAGCCCTTTCAATAATTCCATCATTCCGGGTTCTACCGCTTCTGTATGTAGCATTGTAAAATTCATATACAATCAGATATTAAACCTTGTTAACGGTTACTAAAATCATTCTTATTAATATGAATTACCAGGGCCCTTTCACCTGGCTTGTTTCCCTTCTCTGCCAGCTGCTGAACGATTCAACAGGTATTTTAAAATACTGAGACCATAAAAGCTCCGTTCTTCTATGCAATTCCCTGAACTGTACGATACTTCGTTTTATTTCTTCCTCACTGTATCTTTCAAACACCATTATGATATCATCCCAGGTGCCCATATCCAGCACCCTTCCGATGATATATACCTTATCTTCTTCCCAGTTAAGCTTTTGGTTGTCTACCTCCCAGAACAGCCCTTTTGTCAAATTCAATTTATTTTTGGCGCTTTTCATGCCTCAAAGTTACGAAATTTACAGCGAAAAAATAGATAGTTACGTTATTAATTTATGATTGAAGATAAGAATGATTTTAGTGAATTAAAAGCGAACATAAAAGAAAAGAACAACTTAAATCAGTAGGGCATCTCTAAAAACTCAAAATTAAGTAACTACTTTATTAAATGCAGGAAAAAAAGCAAAAAAGTTAAAAAAAATTTATTAATACTGATATAAGATACTTGCGTGTCTGTTTTTCTGTATATAATATTTCGACATTTTTATATTTATTATCTAACTATTTGAGCTCGTAACAAACTTTTTTTGTTGAGAATTATTTTTTTGTTTTTTAAATCCAGCTTTATATCATATATAAAAGTAAAAGGCGAACCCGAATCAAAATATACTTCTAATTCATCAGGCTTACTTGATACAAGCGACTTTATGTTAATTTTTTCTATAACATTTCCCATATTATAAGGTGGTGTCAGGTGTTTCCACCTGACACCAAATTTACTTATTCTATCAATATTTTCTTGATTAATACACGATCAGAAGTATTCACCTTCAGCATGTACAACCCTTTTGATAAGCCGGAAATATCTATATCTTTGTTTAATTCACCATTAATAAGCAATTCTTCATTTATAACGCTTATTCCATGCAGATCAATGATCGAAAGGGTTACATTTTCATCGTTGAATCCGGTAAATGAAACTGTAAATATTCCTTCGTTTGGATTAGGATACAGCTTAATATTTCTATCTGCATCTGAGATCTGGTTTAATCCGGTAGGTCCAGGCGCTACTGTGTCACAACCGTTAAATGTACAATTGTTGGCATCGGTTACAGTTACACAATAAATTCCTGGAGAGAGACCAATTATGGTATCATTATCGGGAAATGCACCGGGCAACCATGCGTAATTAAAGGGTCCTGTACCGGTGGTTAATGATATCCATGCTGTACCATCATTTGCATTCAGAACTGTTTCGGCTGTTGCAGAAACTGTTCCTGAAACCGGGAGACTTATTACATTAATGCTATCTCTTGTTATACATCCACCTATGGTAACATCTACCCAATAAATATCAGTTATACTTACCGTAATTGTTTGAGTAGTATCACTAGTTGACCAGGTAAAGGCAGCGCCTGCGTTATTGGCATCTAATGTAAGCGTGCCGCCACAAATGGTAGTATCAACTCCTAAATCTACGATCGGTGCAGCAATAAACGTCACATTGATACTATCTCTGGTAGTACAACCGCTTATTACATCTACCCAATAAGTTCCTGTGGCGCTGACTATAATCGTTTGGGTAGTATCGGCAGTTGACCAGATAAAGGCAGCGCCTGCATTACCGGCATCTAAGGCAAAGGCAGTATCACAAACCACAGTATCTGCACCTAAATTTACAACCGGGAAGGGGTTAATTGTTACTAAAATAGTATCAGAAACCGTTGTACAAGCATTCGTAACAGCTACCCAAAACGTATCGGAAAACGTAACAGTGATCGTTTGTAGGGTATCACCTGTATTCCAGTTAAACGTAGAACCGGGGTTAGCTCCGGCATCCAGCACCGTACTGACACAAGCTGACAGATCAGGGCCAAGATTTACCACCGGAGGACCTACATTGATCACCACGTTGTTACTGTCTCTCGTGATACAGCCAAAAGCATTGGTTACATCCACCCAATAGGTTCCTGTAGAAACCGCTATGATCGTCTGGGTACTTTCACCTGTTGACCAGTTAAAAGTGGCTCCCACATTGTTTGCGTCTAAAGTAACCGTACCCCCACATTTTGTAGTATCAGGACCAAGATCAACAACAGGAACAGGATTTACGGTTACTGTTACTATGGTAGATGTATCTATACAACCTCCTGCATTTGAAACTACCACCTGGTAATCTGCAGCAACACTTGCAAAATAATTGCTGCTAATTACACCTGTTGACACACTATTCAGCAGCCAGTCGTAGGTAGTAGCGGGATCTGAAACTAATTCCACACTATCTCCGGCACATAAAGTTGCAGCGCCTGGTATGATATTGGCAACAGGCAAAAGATTTACCGTAACTGTTTCCACAGCAGAGGTATCTGCACAACCGAATGCATTGGTTACTACTACCTGGTAATTCCCGGTAGCGCTTGCGTAGTAGTTTATACCCGTTGCGCCAGTAGAAATACCATTCAGCAGCCAATCATTGCCGGCAGCGGTATCTGAAGCAAGCTCTACACTGTCTCCCACACAGAAAGTGGTTGGGCCGCCTGGTGTAATATTGGCTGTTGGTACAGGATTGACCGTAATGTAGCCGGTCTTTGTGATCGTACTATCAGCAGCGCCACAGCCATAAGCTGTTAACGTAACATCGTA
This sequence comes from Cytophagales bacterium, assembly GCA_019456305.1. NCBI lineage: Bacteria > Pseudomonadati > Bacteroidota > Cytophagia > Cytophagales > Cytophagales bacterium. Next base: position 9,628 of record VRUD01000003.1, read on the forward strand.
AGTACCAACAGTACTATAGGTAACAACCGGGTTTTGAACAGTGGTATCGGCTGTTGTTCCGCCTGGCAGAGCCCAGCTATAAGTAATAGCATCCGTAGAAGTGTTATTAAATGTAACTGTAATACTTCCACATCCGATAGTATCTGCTGCCGTAAAGATTGCAACAGGGTTACTTACACTTTGTTGAACCAAAACGGTTGTAGTGTCTGTACAACCAATAGAGTCGGTTCCAATAACAGTGTAAACAGTATCATTTGGAGGTGATGCATTTACTGAAGTACCGGAGGTTGAACTTAACCCCACAGCTGGAGCCCAGGTATAACTTACAGCACCGCTTGCAGTAAGCGTTACAGAATCTACTCCGGCAACACAGATCACACCGGGATCAGGGGTTACAGAAACAACAGGAATACTGATCGCTACCGTCTCAACTGCTGATGTATCTGTACAGCCAAACGCATTTGTTACTATCACCTGGTAATCTGCTGCCGCACTTGCAAAATAATTGATACTTATTACGCCTGTTGACACGCTATTTTGTAGCCAATCATAAGTAATGGCAGTATCGGAAACTAATTCTACACTATCGCCATTACAGATGGTAGTTGGACCGCTTGCTGTAATATTGGCAGCAGGCAAAGGATTCACCGTTACAGAATCTGATATTACATCCTGACAGCCATTATTAGACGCTATAACCAATTGCACATTATATGTTCCCGCACTTGCATACAGGTGTGTTGGGTTTTTTAAAGTGGATGTAGCTGCATCTCCAAAATTCCAAAACCAGCTTGTGACGCTTCCACTGCTTATTGATGAAGTATCAGTAAATTGAGTTGGAGAGCCTTCACATTCTGTAGTAAAGCTAAAACCTGCAACAGGCACCGGATTTACCGTTACACTCTTTTGTACCGTATCTATACACCCGTTATCAGTTGTTACAACCAATTGTACGGTATAAGTACCTGCACCAGCATAGAGATGAGATGGATTTTGAATGGAATCGGTACTTGCATCTCCAAAATCCCAACCCCAGGTAATGATGCTTCCACTACTTACAGTTGACAGATCGCCAAATTGAACGGTGTCGCCATCACACACAGTGGTAAAGCTAAAATCTGCCAGGGGCGCCGGGTAAATTGTTACATTTATGCTGTCTCTTGTAGTACAGCCAAAAACATTGGTTACGTCAACCCAATAGGTACCAGAAGTGCCTGTTACAATTGTCTTCGTGGTTTCGGTGGTTGACCAGTTGTAAGTTGCACCTGGGTTGCCGGCATCTAAAGTAACTATGCCACCACATTGAATGGTATCAGGACCTAAATTGACAAGAGGTACCGGGTTAATTGTCACGTCTATACTGTCCCTTGTAGTGCATCCAAAAGCATTGGTTACATCAACCCAATAGGTTCCGGTGGCGCTTACTGCAATTGTCTGTGTGCTATCGGTTGTTGACCAGTTATATGTATCGCCAGGATTGCCGGCATCTAAAGTAACTGATCCGCCACATTGCGTAGTATCTGGACCCAGATCAACAATAGGTACCGGATTAATTGTCACAACAATACTATCTCTGGTAGTACACCCATTTCCATCAGTGACATCTACCCAAAAAGTATCTGCTGTACTCACTGAAATTATTTGTGTGCTATCTGTGGTTGACCAATTGTAAGAACCACCGGGATTGCCTGCATCCAATGACAGGGCTGATCCCTGGCAGATGGACGTGTCGTTTCCTAAATTAACAACTGGCAATGGATCTATGGTTACAAGGATGCTGTCTCTGTTTACACATCCATTTGTATCCGTTACATCTACCCAAAATGTATCGGCCGTACTCACTGAAATTATTTGTGTGAGTTCAAATGTTGACCAGTTGTAGGTAGCGCCCGGATTGCCTGCATCTAATGACAGGGCTGATCCCTGGCAGATGGACGTATCATTACCTATAGTCACAACAGGTAGTGAATTCACAGTTATTGTATCTACGGCTGATGTATCAACACAACCCGAATCACTTGTTACCACCACCTGGTAATTTCCTGCAGCACTGGCATAATAATTAATACTGGTAATACCAGTTGAAACACCATTGAGCAGCCAGTCGTATGCAACAGCAGTATCTGAAATCAGCTCTACACTATCTCCTGCACAAAATGTTGTTGGCCCGCTTGCTGTAATATTGGCTGTAGGGATAGGATTTACATTTACCGTTTCTATAGCAGATGTATCAATACAACCTGTTACAACTACCTGGTAATTTCCGGAAGTATCAGCGAAATAGTTGATGGTAGTTACACCTGTTGAAACACTATTAAACAGCCAATCATAAGCAACTGCAGTATCAGAAACCAGCTCCACACTGTCTCCTGCACAGAAAGATGTTGGCCCGTTTGCTGTAATATTGGCAGGTGCATCAAATATCTCTATATCATCAATAGCAATGTCGCTTTCAAATCCGCCTCCTGTAATACCCTGGAAACCTACTCGTATCACACCACTATCTGATGACAAACAGATTACTCTTTGCAGCCATGGGTCTGTATCTGCAGTTTGTTGCTGGCCAATAATAGAATCAACAAGAGTCCATACTCCACCTGAATTGATATATATGTATAAGTTACCCATATTAACTCCGAACATGTGATACCAGAATGAAAACTGTGGATTGGATAAAGCGGTGATATCAAAGCATGGACTGATCACTATTGCTTGAGCACCGGGACTGCAACCGAAACTTGCTTCGGTATATAGATAATTACCCGTAGTATCACCAAGCGTATGGTCTACAGCAGGGCCTGTACCAACGGAAGGTGTACCGTTTTCATCTACGGTCCAGTCAATGGTTTCGAATAATGTATTGAACCAAAAGCCTGTTAAGGGACATGGGGCAGCACAAGCTTCAGTACATAGCGGTTCAGTTTCAAAATTTTCAATGTAAGGAAATGTACTGATAACCGTATCGTGAATAACCGTGTAATTCAGGGTGCTATCATTGGTATTATCTGCATCTCCGATAAGTTCTGTCCATGCATCAAATACGTAGAGGCCGGTTAAAGAAAGATCGGCTATGGCAGAAAATGTATAACTCAACGTATCTCCAGGTAGAATAGTATCAAAAATTGTTTCATTGACAGCAGGTACGGCATTGATACGATACGAAACAGGAATAGTATCCTGGAGAGCAGAACCGAAATTATAAACTTGGATAGTAACGCTTTCAGTTGCAGACAATCCACAGCCTGAGTTTGGTGCATTAATAGCAATGACACCAACATCATCTGGTGGTCCTTCAAAAACAGCTACATCATCAAAAGCAAAACCATCATCTTCAATAAGACCATCAGAACCAAATGCTATTCTTAACCGGACATTACTTTGACCACCCAGTCCTGTTAAGTTATGTCTTGCAAGTACCCAACCGCTGCTACCGTTGCCTTCGAAGTCCCTTCCTGTCCATCCTTCTTGCTGACCGCCCGGATTTGCATCGATAGTATTATCGGTAAACCAGTTATTTGGGTCTCCAAAAGCGCCAACATTTTGCCACGTTGCCCCGGAATCTATTGATGATTGCAGTACTGCACCATCCCAGCTAAATTCTGAATTCCACCAGATCAACATTTCAATAATCGGACTTACCAACGTAGAAAAGTCAAAGCATGGACCTAATACCTGGGAATTTTCATTGCTATTATAGAAGCCTGGAGCTAATCCGCCAGTTACCCAGGAGTTTACACCTGAACCTGCAGAATTAATAGTATCTTTAGCTGGAGTTCCAAATGCCCATGTAGAATTTACTCCACTTGCCAGCCAACTTCCGGTTCCTGATTCAAAATTTTCAAAATAAGGAAATGTGTTTATGAGTGTATCGCTATTTACAAGATAATTTATAGTACTATCATTCGTAATGTCAACATCCCCAACCAGACCTGTCCATGCGTCAAAAACATAAGTTCCTGAAAGGGATAGATCGGCCGTGGTTGTAAAAGTAAAGCTTAGGGTATCTCCGGGAAGAATTGTTGGAATAATGGTATCACTAACGGGAGGCCCGGCATTGATCCGATATGAAACAAGAATGGTATCCTGTGCAGTGCTTCCGAAATTAAGTACCCTTACAGTAACACTATCGGTTGCAGTCAAACCACAACCGCTGACAGGAGCATCAATAGCAATAACGCCAAGATCATCTGGTGGTGGCTGAAATATCGCTATATCATCAATAGCCATATCACTTTCAAAACCTGGACCAGTGATGCCTCTGAATCTAACCTGTATAACACCACTAAATGATGACAAATTAATCGTTTCTTTGATCCAGGGAACAGTATCAGCAGTTTGTTGCTGGCCGATGATAGAATCAACAGTAGTCCATGAACCTCCTGAGTATATATCAACGTATAAATTACCCATATTGACACCAAACATGTGGTACCAGAAAGTCATGGTTGGATTTGATAAAGTGCTGATATCAAAGCAAGGACTTACAAGCACAGCTACTGCAGAGGGATTACATCCCCCTGATGCTTCGATATAGGAATAATTTCCTGTAGGAAGTCCGGTAGTAGCATCTACTGCTGGCCCTGTTCCAAAAGAGGGTGTTCCGCCTTCATCCACGGTCCAGTCAATATTATCTGTTAGTACATTTCTCCACGCTCCAGTCAGCGGACAAGCGGCAGCACAAGCCTCCGTACATAACGGTTCAGCTTCAAAATCTTCGCTATATGGAAAGATACTGATTAATGAATCATTATTGACAATATAATTTAAAGTGCTGTCATTAGCAGCGTTGGAGTCAGCAATCAGGCTGGTATAGGAATCAAAAACATAGGTACCTGTCAGAAGCAAATCAGAAGTAGCTGTAAAGGTATATGAAACTGTATCACCTGAATTTAGTGTTCCCGTCCAGGTTTCAGTAACAACTGTTCCATCATCAAAAGAGACAGGGATTGAAGTTTGTACAGCGGCGCCAAAGTTTTTAACTCTTACAGTAACCGGTTCGGTTGCAGTAAGCCCACCACAGCCCGAGACAGGTGCATCGATAGCGATCACCCCCACATCATTAGGCCAGTTGAATATCTCAACGCTATCTACGCCAAAACCTTCATCCTGAAAAAAGGCGCCTGAAGACATAATAAAACGTATTCTTATACTGTCCTGGCCGGCAAGTCCTGTTAATTCATGCTGGGCTGTTCTCCATGTATCAGGGGCCCCGGAATTACCATCCCATACATCTCCGAAAGCATTATACCAATTAGTACCACCTGAGGTAGTAGTTCCAAGTTTTGTCCATGTACTTCCATCGTCAGTAGAATATTCTACCCATCCCTGATCACCAGCATTGGTTATGAATATATGACTAAATCTTAATATAGGATCCACAACAAATCCTGTAAAATCAAGACAGGGAGATATCAAAAAGGATAATTCGCTGGGATTATAATTACTAATTAAACTTGTTACCCAGCCATTCACGCCACTGGCTGCTGATGCAATGAATGTGGCTGCAGGCGTTCCGAACTGCCATGAATTATTAGTTCCACCGGAAGTCCATCCCCCGTTTCCTGTTTCAAAATCTTCTGAGTAAGGGAAAGTACTTATGGTTGGAATGTTAACTATTGATAAGTTGGTGGTGCTGTCATTATTATTATTCCCATCACCGGGCATGCTTGTCCACCCATCAAAGATATAGGTACCTGCAACAGAGAGATCAGCCGTTGTATCAAAAGTGAAAGATAAGGTATCACCCGGAATAATAGTGGCAGTGATGGTATCATTAACAGGCGCTCCTGCATTAATACGATAAGAAACCGGGATATTACTTTGAGCTGTAGTACCAAAATTTTTAACCCTTACAGTCACACTTTCGGCTGCGCTTAATCCGCAGTCTGAGGCGAGTGAATCAATGGCAATAACACCCAGGTCAGCCGCAGCCGGCTCATAGACCAAAACATCATCTACATACCATCCTTCAAAAAAGTTCCATGCTCCATCACCTGAATTAAAGCTAAATCTGACATACACCGTAGGATTGCCTGCAAATGCTGAGATGTCTATGTCTATACTTTGCCAACCGCCAGGAGTTTCGTCTAAATTATTTATTGATGGTTGATTATCAGCAACGGGAGTAAAAGTGATACTATCAGTAGAAACGGAAACGGTTGCAATATCAAAAAAATCAGCATTTTCAGTTTCCAGGAAATAGTTAAAGCTTAATCTTACGACAGTAAAGAGACTCAAATCAATTACAGTAGATGTGAGGTCTGCACCTTCAGTTAAACCACCACCTACAAAGGTAGTGTCTGCCGGGTTGCCAAAATAGGCGGTTTGTGTTGGTGAATGACCGGGGTCACCCCCACGTATTCCTGTATTGTTCCATACAAGCGAGTCTAAAGTATTGGCGTTGACAAAAGCGCCTAAAGTACCTGATTCAAAATCTTCTGACAGAATAGTCGTTTGTGCATTGCTATAATTTATAGCAATGGCAATTGTTAAAAGAGTAAGTAGCTTTTTCATGATAATGTTTGGTTAAATTGTTTAAGAGATATTTGTTTTTTGTTTTAAAGCACTCCAGCCAATTTCAATATTTCGCTTAGCTCTTTATTTCCTTTGGCTTGTTTTTTTAGTACATTAATAATCATTGTATTTTTTTCTTCAAGCTCTTCGGTTTTTCTTTTGATAGGGTATAAGGTTGTTCTTCTATCATAGAGTAGATATCCAAATAACGCAACTATTGCACCTAAAATGAAATACATAAGTGTAATTATATGATCTATCTGTTTTTGTTGAGATTCAAATCTTCTATCAACCGATTCAAATCTGGTATTCATTTCATTCCGTAATGAGCTTATTCCATTACTTATTTCATTACGTAATGCCTTTTGTTCAACTTCCAACCTTATAAGCCTGTCTCTGTCATCCAGCGTAAAAGGAACTTCAACGGTTTCGGCAAAAGCTGGAATAAAAGATGAAATTAAAATAATAATCAAAAATATTGTTTTTTTCTTAAACATCTTTTTCATTTATAATTTGGTACAAATATACAACTTTTTTTTAAAAAAAATATTTATTGTATATTAGCATTTTATTAATTAGTATGCAAAGAAGAAAATTTATCAATACTATTTCAAGATTAATTCCTTGTTTAACCTTAATACCTTACATAGATATTCGTCTGACCACTTGCCTTCACTCAATGCCATCCCTTAGAGGCCGGACGATGAGTAGTATTTTTTTTGATCCCCTGGAATTACTAGGCAAAATAAGACCCGAATTATATGGTGATAATTATAATCTGCGGGCAAAAGCTTCTGAGGCATTTACATCTATGCGATCTACTGCTTTGAAAGATGATATAAAGATCTATTCAGTATCAAGTTACAGAAGTTTTGAGCATCAAAAGGGAATTTGGAACAGAAAATATCAAAAATATATTGGCCGAGGCATGTCTCCGGAAAAGGCCATCAATAAGATCATTGAGTACTCTACGATTCCCGGCACCTCCAGGCATCACTGGGGCACTGACCTGGATATTATTGACAAATCCAAGCCTGTGCCCTCTGATCCGCTGAGTGCCGAACATTTCAAACCGGGAGGCCTTTATGAGATGTTGGGTGAATGGCTTAAAAAAAATGCCGGTAAATATGGTTTTTACGAAGTTTACACAAATGATTCTACAAGAAAAGGCTTTAAATACGAACCGTGGCATTATAGCTTTAAGGAATTATCAAAGCCAATACTGGAAGCTTTTCTTGAAATTGATCTTAAAAAGTATTTGATTGATGAGAAGATCATGGGGAGTGAATATTTTACGGATGCGTTTTTGGGTAAATATAGTGATGAGAATATACTGGGGATAAATGAGGAGTTGAAAGGAAAATAAAAAAATATATATCCTCCCTCCTTCATTCAAACTTCGGAAATCACCTTTACGCATGGCCACCTGAGATTTCCGAAGGTATATACAATTCGATTGTCATACTAAATTACCATTGTATGATTTAATGAACCCATACAGTTAACCTCTCCCCACCGCATCAACTCCACAGTCGGCAGTCCACAGTCGGCAGTCGGCAGTCGGCAGTCGGCAGTCCACAGTC
>VRUD01000003.1:17823-51022 GCA_019456305.1 Cytophagales bacterium
GGCAGTCCGCAGTCGGCAGTCCGCAGTCGGCAGTCCGCAGTCGGCAGTCCGCAGTCGGCAGTCCGCAGTCGGCAGTCCGCAGTCGGCAGTCGGCAGTCGGCAATTGTTTTTTTGCTTTTTTGCCGACTGCCGACTGCTGACTTTATCAATTTTGTGTACATTTACGTAGCTTAAGATACAGTTTAACACGCTATTCTAAAATATAGCCAAGACAATTTGTTTGCAGTTTCGCTGCGTTTGACTTTATACTGCGAACGGGATAAATTATCGCACTTTAGAGTTGGCAGCGGCAGTGAGCAGTCGTGTGCGGGAAACTGCCAACTGCTGCTGCCAACTGCCAACTTATGAATGCGACAATTTATCCCGTTTCAAGTAATTGAGTGTCGTAATAACTATTACTTTTGCAACTAAGTACTTCCATGCGCTAACAATTCATTAACCAATTCCGGCACTCCAACACTCCCTTTTTTCTCAATCAAATGCAGGTTTGGTCTTGGGATTACAGCAGGCATATTGGGATCAACAACGTATTTAGGAACTTCATTAGAAACATAGTCAATCAATCCGGCTGCAGGATATACGACAAGAGAAGTACCCACCACTATTAAAATATCAGCAGTGAGCGTTTCCTGCACAGCTTTTTCCATCATAGGAACCGCTTCTCCGAACCACACAATAAAGGGCCGGAGTTGTGAGCCTTTTTCGCATTTATCACCTGGTTTAATATCCTCTTTACATTCGTAGATGAGGGCAGGGTCTGCTGTGCTTTGTGATTTAAAGATCTCTCCATGAAGGTGGATCACGTTGGTTAATCCTGCCCGTTCGTGCAGGTTATCAATGTTTTGCGTTATGACAGTTACATCGTACTTTTTCTCTAATTTGGGCAAAGCGAGGTGGGCAGCGTTAGGCTTTGCTTCCAGTACGTTCTTCCTTCGCATATTATAAAATTCCAGCACCAGCTCACGATTTCGTGCCCAGCCTTCCGGGGATGCTACTTCTGTAACTTCATACCCTTCCCACAATCCACCTGAATCGCGGAATGTTTTTATGCCGCTTTCAGCACTTATTCCCGCACCGGTCAGGACTACTATTTTTGATTTTTTTGCCACTAAGACACTAAGAAAATTTTGACACTAATTTCGCTAATTACACAAAAAAATAATAACTAAATATAATTAGTGAAATTCGTGTAATTCGCGTCTAAATTTTTTTGGTTTGAAAATTTGGGAAACTCATAATATTATTTGCTAATATATTTTTTTTATATTTTCTAACTCAATCATTAAAAATTATCTAAGATCGTCCTTATTTTATCTCTTTCTGCTTCCAGATTATCAAGGTTGAAAAAATCATCATGTCCTTCATTTTCAGGAATAAAACCTTTTTTTATTTTTTCATCCATTTCAAACACATCTTTTACACCATATTTTTTGCAATTAAAAAAATATCTGCTCCAACTTTTGAAAATAAGTTAGATAAAAAGAGTTTCTCTGAAAATTTCTTATATTTGTAACGAAACCAAAAGATTTCAACTACCTTTAAATAATGAAAAAGGCAAAGAAAAATCCCGAAAGGCTTTTGGATTGGGACGAGGGCTCTAAATTACTTAAACCCTAGTGATGAAGGTACAAAGTAAAAGTTGATACGGATGCCCTATTGGACATACAGGAAGCTACTGACTGGTATAACGAACAAGTGCCTGGCTGTGGTTCTCGTTTTCAAAAACAAGTAAAGTTCCAAATCAATTCTTTAAAAATCAATCCGAATGGCTACGCCATACGTTATGCCGATGTGCATTGCATGCTCATTAAAAAATTTCCATTTTTGGTGCATTTCACTGTTGATGAATCAAAGTTTATCGTAAAAGTATTTGCCGTTGTGCACACCAGCCGAAATCCTAAAATTTGGGAAGAAAAAAGAAGAATGAAAAATTAACAGCAATAAACAATTATGGTGATAAATCCTGACAGGTCGCGCAACTCCTGTCAGGTTATCAGATAAAAATTATTATGTAAGTTTCCTCTATAACTCTTTCAGTCCAAAACCCGCAAGGTTTCAAAAACCTTGCGGGTTTGAGCGGGGTTTAGTAAGACAACATTTATGATGAAATTTTGTATAATTGTATAAAATATTAACAATCGGGCATCTCTAAAAACTACATATTTTTTAAAACACACCCCTTGCCCCTCTTGATAGAGGGGAATATATGGTGTAGTTTTTAGAGATGCCCAATCAAAACAAAAAAATATGGATGAGAAAATGACAACTACAAGAGAGGTCAGAAAACTTGAAAAAGTTGCCCTATATAAATATGAAGACCTGTTGGATACTATACTTGTTTTAGAGGCAATGAAAGCACAGACCGGGCCCGGTAAAAATTGGAAAGAATTGAAGAAGAAGTTAATGAAGAATGTTTAAACTAATTATTAATAGATTCGCTGAAGAAACGCTGAAAAAGTTTCACATTCTGAAAAGAATTTAGGCAACCTCGGTATGTGCTGTCAGGTGCCTGCCCCGAATTCCTCGGGGTTTCCACCTGACAAGGGGCAGAATTCTTATTCAAGTTCACCTGTTCTAATGGCAAAATAATATGATTGGAACAATAGCAATTATCATCGCATCTGTGGCTATTTTATTTATGCTGCTAAGCTATTTATTTTGGCTATTTAGAGATGATGATATGGAGGTAGCAAAAAAAGGCTTAATTGAATAATAATAATGACAAAAAAATACACTTTCTTAATCAGCATATTTTTGTTCATTAAAGCGCTGTCAGGTGTTTCCAACTGACAGAGTTTGCCGGGTGGAAACACCCGGCAGCACGTGGAATATAGGGCTTATATAAAATTAAAAATCTTTAATTAAAAAATTGTATTAAATAAAAATTTTATTTAACCTTGCGAAACTCTTTTCATAAATAAAACATTAACAAACCCTGACTTATTAAAGTTAGGTTCGGATATGAAGACAATTCTTAAAAATAGTATCAATATAACAATTTAACAACATTTCCACTAAAACACTTATCAATTATGAACAAATTTACTAAAACATCAAAAAAGGCAAAGAATGTAATAGTTGCAGCATCTCTTATTGCCTACTGCCTGCTGCCTACTGCCAACTGTATGGCACAAGCGGGGGTAAACTACCAAGCCATTGCCCGCGACAGTACAGGCGCTGTTTTGTCAAATACCGTTATCAGCATCAGGGCATCTATCCTCAGCGGTTCTACATCCGGCACTCTTGAATGGGAAGAAACCCATGCGGATACCACCAACCAGTTTGGCCTGTTTAACCTCGTGATCGGACAGGGTATCAAAACCGGGGGCGCGGCAACATCCATTGCAGCTATAGCATGGGGCGACACCACACATTATCTCAAAATCGAAATGGACCCTGCCGGAGGTACTGTTTACATCCTTATGGGCACCGAGCAGATATTGACAGTGCCTTATGCCTTTTTTGCAAATAATAGCGATACGGCTGCTTATGCAAACTCTTCCGCACCGGATGCTGATGCCGATTCTACCAATGAATTGCAAACCTTATCATTATCTAATGACACTTTAAATATCAGCAGTGGAAATTCGGTTATTCTTACCGATACCGACCTGACCAATGAATTGCAAACCTTATCATTATCTAATGACACTTTAAATATCAGTAGCGGAAACTCGGTTATTCTTACAGATTCCGACCCGACCAATGAATTACAAAATTTTTCAATATCAGGGGATACATTATTTATTAGTAATTCAAATTTTGTGATAATACCCGGACTTTTTGATGCAAATTTTGTTTGTGGAACAAATTCTGTCCAGGATGCAGATGGAAATTGGTACCAAACAGTTCAAATCGGCACCCAATGCTGGATGGCGGAAAACCTTAATGTAGGTACTTATGTTCCGGTAGTTTCAGGCGGACAAACCAATAATTTCGTTATTCAAAAATATTGTCAGGATCTTGCCGGGTTTAATGATACTACCTGCCCTTTTGGCGGATTATACGAATGGGGAGAGGCGGTTCAATACTTAGATGGAGCAAGCAATTCTACCTCGCCAACTACGCCCTTTTCCGGTAATGTGCAAGGCGTTTGCCCCACCGGCTGGCACCTGCCCACCCATGATGAATGGACAACACTTGAAAGGGCAGTTTGCACAAGCGGAAGCTGCGCTACTGATTTTCCTTTTGATGTAACTACCACAGCCTGGCGTGGAACCGATGAAGGCGGCAAGATGAAAGTAACGCCAATTTGTGGCACACTTCCCTGTTGGAACACTCCCAACACAGGCGCCACCAACACCAGCAATTTCAACGCCCTTCCGGGTGGCAACTCCTTGGCTGGCGCGTTCAACTTTGTCGGTACCACCGGTTTCTGGTGGACTGCTGCCGAGAGTAGCGCTATTAGTGCCTGGTTCCGCTCCCTGTCCAAGGATACCGATCAGGTGCTCCGCCTTAACAATCCTAAGATGTACGGGTATAGCGTTAGGTGCGTAAAGGACTGATTATTTGACAATTTGTCAATTTGACAATTTAATATACCCGCTTCGCCCCGCACATAATCAATGCTGTACCTACGCTGTTTATGTGCGGGGTAGCGGGTCGAAATTTTTTTAATGAGCATTAAGGATAAATTACGTATATTTAACAAAAAGTTTATCTTATAAGTTTGCAAAAGCATAGAAATTCAAATGAACAGGGAAAGGAGAAAAGTAATCGGAATCATTTTCGCTGATGCAGCAAAATATACACTTACAGCAGGAGTGCTGGGGTCTTTACTGGCAGAAAAGTTTTCAGCTCTTGTTTATATAATCACCGGTTTTGCATTTATTTTGTTAATGTGTCTGGCTTATTTCATAACACCTAAAGATAAACCCAATGGTTGAAGGATTAATCATTTTATTTAGTATCGCTATACTGGGTGGTATTGTGTTCCTGATTTTCTTTAATATTCAGGAAAAGGGAAAACGCACGGCCCGGGACAAATCAGTAGACAGTCGGCAGTCGGCAGTTGGCAGTAGGTAGTAGGCAGTCGGCAGTTGGCAGTAGGCAGTTGGCAGTTGGCAGTAGACAGTCAGCAGTTGGCAGTCGGCAGTCGGTAGCAGGCATTAGGTAGTCGGTAGCAGGCAGTTCATGATAAATGAGTAAATAACTTTGCCGGTTCATGAGAAAAAAATATTAACAATGGAAATAGCTTTTGGTTTACCTGGAATTGGTTTAGCTGTTTTAGGTAAAATGTTGGAGAACCAGACAAAAATTCTGGAAAGGATAGAGGGAAAATTACCCCGCACATATGCGGGGCAAGATTAACACATTAAAATGATTAAAAAAATGCTACTAAAAAACACTAAATCCCAAAGAAGCAGGCAGTTGACAATTCACAGTCGACAATATTGCCTGCTGTCAACTGCCTGCTGCTTACTGCTTTTGTGCAGCATCAGCGGCTACAGCCAATCAAATGCTCCAAAAACGCTCTCTTCAGGCGGCACGTATCAAAGTGCAGGCGGGTACTCATTGTCTTATACATTCGGGCAGCCGCCCAATGTGACTACCTTTTTTGCCGGCTCCAACTACCTGACACAAGGTTTTCAGCAGCCCTGGACAACCGTTTCTCTCATTCCATCCATTCCCATCTGTCTTGTTACTATTGATAGCGCTACCGGTAAAAACATGGTTGTATGGGATAAACCTGTACCGGCTGCAGGTGTTGCTTCTTTTAATATTTACAGAGAATCACCAATAGCAGGTGTTTATGACTCTATTGGCAATGTACTTTATAATAACTTTAGTGTCTTTGTTGATCCTGGTTCAACCCCGCAGGTTAAATCTGAGAGGTATAAGATCTCGGTAGTCGATTCATCAGGCATCGAATCAACCCTGAGCGCTGCACAAAAGACTATACACTTAGCTGTTGTGCCGGGAATTCCACCAACGATAAATTTGGTTTGGGAAAATTATGAGGGTTTTGCTTTTAGTACTTATTATGTTTACAGATATTCAACATCAACAGGATGGGTAAAGTTAGATTCATTAGCAAGTGGTAATACCTCCTATACAGACCCTTCCCCTCCATGTGGCGATCTGTATTATATGATAGAAGTACCTCATTCTACAGGGTGTACTGCTTCATTTAAGGTACTCGTATATAACGCTTCCACGTCTAATATAGCTTCTATTTCATCCCCATCTGGTTTAACACTTTTTACGTCTGATTTAGATGCTTCATGTATTGCAGTATGTGATGGGATAGCCTCTGTATTTGCATCGGGAGGCACCCAACCTTACAGCCACCTTTGGGATGATCCGGCAGCGCAGACAAATTCCACGGCAAATAATTTATGTGTGGGAACCTATAACGTAATAGTAACTGACTCAGCCGGCTGCACAGATACAGCAAGTGTAACAATTAATTCACCGCCTGAAATGATACTCACCATCACTCCAACAAATTCGACTTGTGGCAACGCAGACGGCAGCGCATCTGTGAGTGTCAGTAATGGCATACCACCTTACATGTATGCCTGGTCAAGTGGCGATACGCTTGATATTGCTGTTAGTTTGTCTTCCGGTATTTATGTAGTAACAGTAACCGATGTTAATGGTTGTTCTAATTTTGCCCTTGCCGCGATCAGCGATGCAGACGGTCCGGTGATCGATAATGTTCTTTCAACAGATATTACCTGTAGTGGTGGTTCAGATGGAGTTATAACTATTTCAGTAATCGGTGGCACGCAACCTTACGCTTACCTGTGGTCAAATGGAAGTATAAACCCTTTCATTTCTAATTTAGTGGCAGGGCCTTATGAAGTGACCGTTACAGATTCAAACGGATGTATTACCAATCAAAGCGTTACGCTTACCCAGCCCAATGCATTTAGCTTTATGATCACTACAACCGATGCCAATTGCGGCAACAACGACGGCAGCGCATCTGTGAGTGTAAGTGGTGGAACAGGCGCCTATACTTATGCATGGTCTAATGGTGGAACTGACTCCACTGAAACCGGCCTGGCAGCAGGAGTTTATACTTTAACCGTTACAGATGTTAGCGGCTGTACTGACTCAGTCAACGTTGCCGTAAGTAACGTAGGTGGAGCGACAATAACCATAGATTCAATCATAGATGGAGGATGTGGCGCTTCTTTAGGCTCTATTTATATCAGCGTAACAGGCGGGTCAGGGATATTTACCTACTTATGGTCAGATGGTTCTACCAATGAAGACCTGGTAAATGTATCTTCAGGAACGTATAATGTAGCTGTAACCGATACAAACAACTGTATATCAACAGAAAGCGCTCACATATCAGGAATACCTTCAGTAGCAGCTTCAATTTGTCTTGTCACAGTTGACAGCGCTTCGGGCAAGAACCAGATCGTATGGGAGAAAACACAAACAGAGGGAGTTCTATCATACAACATATATAAAGAGAGTTCTCAGATTAATGTTTATTATTTGATAGGAAACGTGCCTGTAAACACCACAAGCGTGTTCGTAGATAGCTTATCGGATCCAACGGTCAGATCGTGGAGATATAAGATGCAGGTGGTAGATTCATGCCTTAATGAATCGGAATTAAGTACAGATCATAAGACCATGCATTTGACTATAGGTTTAGGATTACCCCCTAAAATAAACCTGAACTGGGATCACTATGAAGGAGATTTTCTATTTTCCACATATTATGTTCTCAGATATACCGTATCAACCGGCTGGGTAACTCTGGATTCGCTGGCAAGCAATCTTACTTCCTTTACTGATCCTTTACCGCCTCCTAATGAAGACCTCTATTACGTTGTTGAAGTAAAGCACCCTACGGGCTGTGATCCAAATCTGAGTAAGGTGTTAGTTTACAATTCAGCCAGGTCAAATGTATCCAACAGGCTATTGCCTACGGGGATCACTGAGGGGGGTACCTCGCTTCGCCCGGTACAGGTTTTTCCCAATCCATATTCGGGTGTGACTCAGATAAGCTATACTTTACCTGAAAAAGCAGATGTGCTCTTAGAAGTATTTAATGTTTTGGGCAAAAAGATACAGGTATTGGTTAACGGGGAACAAAACAGCGGGAATTACCGGTATAGTTTTAGTGCAAAGGAGCTGGGTTATTCTTCCGGGGTTTATATTCTGAAGCTTATAGCAGGAGAAGATGTTTACACTAAACAGTTGGTGGAATATTGAAAAAGTAGGCAGTAGGCAGTTGACAGTTGGCAATATTGTCAATTGTCAACTGTCAACTTCTTTTACTTCTCCCTCCACTTCCTTCCTCCTTTCTTCACGGGTGCATTGGCTGCCAGTTCAAGACATTCCTGCAGCGTGAGCGATTCCGGGTCTTTATCTTTTGGGATTTTTACATTTTTCTTCCCGGCAGAGATGTAGGGGCCCCATCTGCCATTTAAAACTTTTACTTCCGGATCTTCATCGAATATTTTGATCGTTCTTTCTGCATCAGCCTTTCTTTTTGCTGCTATCAACTCTATAGCTTTTTCTGCGGTGATCGTCAATGGATCATCTTCTTTGCCTATGGAATAGAATTTGTTATCGTGTTTTATATACGGTCCATACCTACCAATAGCTGCGATCATAGGTTTGTTTTCATAAATGCCCGCCTCTCTCGGCAGCTTGAATAACTCCAGGGCTTCTTCAAGGGTGATAGTCTCTAACCGTTGTTCTTTTAATAAACTGGCGAATCTTGGCTTTTCGCTATCTGTACTTTCACCCATCTGAACCATAGGCCCAAACTTACCTATCCTGGCAATTACTTTTTTCCCGGATTCGGGTTCATTGCCTAACTCACTGATAGTTCCTAAAGTAGATCTGTCAATATTTTCAGTATTTTCTACCCTTTTATGAAAACCGTCATAAAAGTTTGCAATCATCTTTTGCCACTCTTTCATTCCGGAAGCGATCTCGTCTAATTCTTCCTCAATTTTTGCTGTGAAAGAATAATCGGTAACTATGGGGAAATGTTCGATCAGGAAGTCGTTAACGATCCTTGCAATATCTGTTGGGAATAATTTTGCTTTTTCCGTTCCTGTAATTTCAGAGTTAGTCAGAACTTTAATTTGATCATCTTTTAGTATAAGCTCTTTATAATTTCTATTTTTCCCTTCCCTGCTTTCTTTAACAATGTACCCTCTTTTCTGAATGGTAGAGACAGTAGGGGCATAAGTTGAGGGCCGTCCGATACCCAATTCTTCAAGTTTTTTTACCAGGCTGGCCTCAGTAAATCGTGCAGGAGGTCTGGAGAATTTTTGCGTGGCTTTCATCCTGTCAAGGTCCAGAACCTGGTTTATCTTAAGTGGTGGGAGCATCTTATTGTTTGATTCATCCGGGTTTTCTTCGTCAGCAGATTCGGTATAAACCTTTAGAAATCCATCAAACTTTACGACTTCACCGGTTGCTGTTAAGGTTTGAGGGACAGTAGAAATTGTAATGGTGGCAATGGTTTTTTCTATCTGTGCATCAGCCATCTGTGAGGCAATGGCTCTCTTCAGGATCAGTTCATATAATCTTTGTTGATTTCTGTCCGTTGACGCATTATTTACGGTAAAATCAGTGGGCCTTATAGCCTCGTGCGCTTCCTGGGCAGTCTGAGATTTTGTTTTATATCTCCTTGTATTGGAATAAGGTTCACCATAAGTATTAATTATCTCATTTTTTGCGATTTGTAATGCGTGCTCTGAGAGATTTACCGAATCTGTCCTCATATAAGATATTTTCCCATCCTCATAAAGACGCTGGGCAAGGGTCATGGTTTGTGACACAGAAAACCCCAATTTTATACTGGCTTCCTGTTGCAAGGAAGAGGTAGTAAATGGTGGGGCAGGGGATTTTTTCCCGGGTTTTTTTTCTAAATTTTTAATGCTATAAGCAGCTCCCAGGCATGCTTGTAAAAACACTTCTGCTTCTTCTTCTGTTGCAAATTTTTCAGATAGCTCTGCTTCCAGCAATTTACCGTCACCCAGATCAAAAAATGCAGTTATTTTAAAAGTTGAGGAAGACTTAAAACCGTCTATTTCCCTTTCTCTTTCAACAATAAGCCGTACAGCCACCGATTGGACTCTGCCGGCAGACAAACCCCGCTTAATTTTTTTCCATAAAACAGGAGAAAGTTCATAGCCAACTAACCGGTCTAAAATCCTTCTTGCCTGTTGGGAATTGACAAGGTTAATGTCAATATCTCTTGGGTTCCGGATAGAGTTTAAAATAGCCTGTTTTGTTATTTCCCTGAATACGATCCTGCGTAATTTTGCATCATCAAGGTCAAGGGCTTTGGTAAGATGCCAGGAAATGGCTTCACCTTCACGGTCATCGTCTGTGGCTAACCACACTGTTTCTGCTTCTTTGGTAAGTTTTTTTAATTGCGATACTATTTCCTTTTTATCTTTTGAAATTATATAGGTAGGTTTAAATCCATTATTTATCTCAATACCGAAATCATCTTTAGGAAGGTCTCTCACATGACCCATAGAAGACTTTACCAGGAAATCTTTGCCTAAATAACCCTCAATAGTTTTGGCTTTTGCCGGTGATTCAACTATGACTATATTTTTTGACATCGTTTTTTTCGCCACAAAGACACCAAGGCTCAAAGAAACACAAAGATAATTTAGTTGCACAGATTACACAGATTTTTTATAAAAAAACTTTGTGCCTGCGCATCCCGACTTGTTGGGACACACAGTCGTGAACCTTTGTGTCTTGGTGTCTTTGTGGCTATTTTTTTGCAAAGATTTAGATTTTTTTCCAAATAAAAAATTTTTTTTATTTTTATAATAATAAACTTTTATGCAATTTTACACTTTGTTAAAAAAGCTCATTGCTAATTTAAAAGCATATTTTTTTATAGTGAAATACTTGTATTTAGTACGGCATGCGAAAGCTGAAAAGTCAACAACGAGGCAGCATGATTATGATAGAACGCTCGTTATAAGCGGAGTAGGGGATGTACACAAGATAGGAAGAAAATTAATGGATCTGGCCGTCAAACCAGATCTATTGATCTCAAGTCCGGCCATAAGGGCAAAACAAACTACTGAATTGATCGCAGAACACTTAAAATATAAGTCTTCCAGGATTGTTTATGATGAAGAAATTTATGAATCTTCAGTCAGAACCTTATTGATATTTATTAATGAGCTTGAGGACAAATATAAAAACGTGATGATCGTTGGACATGATCCTACGACTTCTTATACGGCAGAACATTTGACAAAAGAAGAAATAGGCAATTTTCCTACTTGCGGTGTTGTGAAAATAAGATTTGATATCACAACCTGGAAAGAGGTCTCTCCCGGAATAGGTTCATTGGAATGGTTTGAGTACCCGGACAGTGAAGAATAAGTACTATAAAACAACCCACCCCTAAAATTCGGGATGGGTTATTATTTTGTAGTGTCAAAGAAAGTTTTATTCTACTTTCCCTTTAGTTCCCTTTGTTGGCGAACTTTTTTTGGCGGAAGCTTTAGCACAACAAGCATCTTTGCCACTACCCAATCTCTTCAAACAGCATGATTTCTTGTCTTTAAACTCTCTGGAGCAGCAAGGTTGATTGCCTTCTTTCATTGACTTTTTGCAGCAGGACCCCAATTTCTTAGCTGAAGCGCTGAGATCATTGGTAGCAGTTTCACCTTTAACAGCTTCTTTTTTTGTTGCTTCCTTTCTAACCTCAACGGGCTCTGCCTTTTTTACTTCTTTTTGAACCTCAACGGGCTCTGCCTTTTTTACTACTTTTTTCTCTTCGGTTTGTGCCTTGGCAGATAATATGCCAATAAAACCAAAGGCTAAACTTAATACAATTAACTTTTTCATAATTACAAGTGTTTAATGGTTTAATAAAATTTATACAATCTTTTTACTACGAGAAAATCGTGCCAAAGTTAAATAATATTATTTATTATTTAAAGAAATATTAGACATTTTTTACAATAAGGTTTCTGTATTTGGGGCATCTCTAAAAACTACACCATACATTCCCCTCTATCAAGAGGGGCAAGGGGTGTGTTTTAAAAAATATGTAGTTTTTAGAGATGCCCATTGGTAAAACACTTATATCACCATCAATCTTTTTTATGCAGCAGGAATTTTGTTATCAGATGATCGAGGGGTATTAGTGAGAGAGCAAGCGCTACGTTGAGCATGATTTTTAAGAAACCAACTCCACCAAAAAAATCTTCAAGGTTGTCTTCAACATAATTTTGAAAATATTCAAATACGATGACGATACTTACAGTAGCCAGCATGGATGATATTTTTGCTCCTTTTCCTCCTTTACCAAATAAAAATGACATTAAGAATAATAAGGCAATAATCCCTATTTGCGAGCCAGAAAACCACCATGTGTCATAAAAAGGGGGTATTATCTTGAATTCATAAGTTCCTTCCTTACTCAGATGTTTGTAGAGGTTTTTTGCTATTACTCTAAAAGTATATTTTTCTGCCGGCAGGTTGGTATAAACGGCTTTTGTTTCTTCACTCCAGTTACTCCATTCCTGGTCAAAGCCTTCTAATTTGTATTGATATAGCGTTGCTTCTTCATTGACAAAGCTCGGAGCTGCAAATTCAAAGGTCAGTGAGTTATATTGATAGGTTAATTCAGGTTTAAGCGCCTCGGGCTGATCCAATGAAACAAATTTATAATTCAGATCTTTGTATTTTAGTTCCGGTATTTCATCAAAATATGTTCCCTGAAATAGCAGGGAATCTTTTCCCAGGGTAACTTTTCGGATCAGTACAGGATAATCCAGTTTGAAGTTATAATCTATGTTGGGGTCATACCTGTATAAGCCATTGCTGTTTCCAAGCCAGGTAATGCCATTTTTTTCGTGGTATATGGATTGAACATTATCATCAATTTTTAAAAAGGGCTTATTATGCCAGGAATAGTTTTTATTTTGGTTTAATTTTGCAAAACCTAATTCAAAGGTGTTGGCTCCCTTGATAACAGCCATCCAAATATTTCCAAAATAATCCTGGGTGATACGGTGAATACTTTGTATTTCATCTTCCAATTCTTTCCCCAGGGATGTATCAGGATAAAAATGTGGCTTATCAGGATCATCATTGAATTGATAAAGCCCTTTATCAGTTGCAAAAATAACTTTATTGAAAACGTGTTGAACAAATACCCACCCTCCCGGCAAACCGTTAGCAGTGTCGTAGTGCATCACTGATGCGGATAACCGGTTGTTTTTAACGGAGTATTCAAGTGAGAATACACCGCTAGAAATAGTACCAAGCCACAATTTTCCGTTTTTGTCCTCAGCTATACTACGAATTTCATCATCAATACCATCTATCCGGCCTTCATCCACCCATTTACCATTATTCCAATATATTGTAGCCAGGCCATCAGACAGTCCAATAAAAAGACGGAAGGGGTCAAGCTTGTGTAAATGCAGCGCTGAGGAGTTGCTCTCAGTTATTTGATCTACCTGGTGGTTTTTATTGATCTGCAATACTCCTTGATTTGTTGTAACCAATAATACATCTTCCATACCTGACGGATGATCAATAATAGAAAGTAGATCCCAACATTCAAGGGGGGGGATTCCTTCAATGAGCTTTGGTAAATAAGGATCAAAGGGAGATTGCTTGCTTTCTTGATCTTTTAAATAATAAATGCCCAGGTTTGTAGCCAGGTACAGGATGCCATTATGTCTCACAATTGATTCTACGGTGCCTTCCAGTCCGGTCTTATCATTAAAAAAGGTGATAGGGGAATTGATCTCTATTCTTGAAATGCCATCGCTCAATGCCAGCCATAGATTTTTTTGCTTGTCCAGGCTTTGATTCCATATTACTAAATCTTGTAAGCCGGTTTGTTTATTAAAATATTCTGTCAAATTTCCTGCCTGGTCAATCACAACGACCCCTGAACTTGTAGTACCTAATAAGAAACTATTTTCGTTTAAAACGCTCCCTTTGTAAACTGTTGTTTCATTGAGAAAACGATCCATTTGAGAATAGAAAGGGGAAATATTTACAGATTGAATTTGGCCGGTTGCTTTTTCTGTAGACATTATATAGTACCCTTTTTTGAGGGTGGATAGAAGAATTTTTTCACTGTTGAGGGGAAGCATAGTAAAAACAGCAACTTCAGCAAATTGTTCCCCACCATTCACCAACTCCAATGATTCATCTGTCATTTGTACCAAGCCAATTTTCCGTTGACGCACATAAATATTATTATTTACATAAAACATTACGTGAAAATTAGAAGGGTCTTCACCGTGCCATATTTTCATGTTTTTACCATCCCATCTAAAAATCTTATTGGGAGACTGAAAATAGATCCCATGACTGGTAGCATAAGTATTCCATACATCTCCAAAATCAAGATCCTTTTCAGGTATTAATTTCAACAATGATTGATAAATCAGCGTGCCGAGGGAGTCTGGCGCTAAATAACCGATCTCACCTACAGCCCCTACATAGATACGCCCTATTTGATCTATTGCCAGGGAACGTACTGTAGTCTCATGGGTGGTTTTGATAAATCTCCAGTGTACACCATCATATTCCAGAATACCCTGGAGATTGCCAAAATACATGACTCCCCTTTTATCCTGGACAATTGTCCAGTTTTGGGATTGGGCTTTATATTCTTTTGGGGTAAAGTTACGGATAGGGTAAAGACCTTTGGATGACTGGCCATACGACTGAAGATTGAAGATTGAAGATTGAAAAATGAAGAAAAAAATACAAACTTTGATTACTAAACTAATTGGTTTCATTACGTTTTCAAAATTTTTTTGGATGGGCAAATATAAAACGTTTTTATTACAAATTTACCAATCGTTTGGTGTAAACTTTGTCATTAACAATTAATTTCAGTATAAAGATACCGGAAGAATTTTCTGTTTCAGATCCAGCGAACTTATATTGGTATTTGCCGGCATGCTGTACTTTATTCACTATAGTTTTTACCTTTTTACCCAATACATTAAGTACTTCCAGTGTTACATTAGCTTTTTGCG
Organism: Cytophagales bacterium; assembly: GCA_019456305.1. Taxonomy (NCBI): domain Bacteria; kingdom Pseudomonadati; phylum Bacteroidota; class Cytophagia; order Cytophagales; species Cytophagales bacterium. Next base: position 32,805 of record VRUD01000003.1, read on the forward strand.
TCAGATTATAGTAAATCTCTGTCTTACCGGTATATGGATTAGGATATATGTTGAAACCCATCCCGACTTGTAGGGATGGGTTTGAAATACCTGTTGGTATCGTTCTATTGCTTACGTTTGACCTGGCCGAATTATAAATCAATACTTTAGCAAGGGGGGTTGCAGTACAACCTGTTGGGTGAAGTAATTCCAGAAAAAACAGTGAATCAGTAGGACCAGGATTTAGTACTGTATATTGTGGTAAAGTACTATTAATAGTGTCTATTATATTCATCCCGCCAGCATTTCCACCCCAGATGTAGTAAGTGGGGAAATTAAAACCTTCATATCCATCTATAATCAAATTTATTGCAGGAGGGATTCCAAGAGTAATGGCCAGGTGTATTGTTTTATTGGAATCACTCAACAGCGATTCATAACCACAGGTATCAACTATTGATATTTTATATCTGTAAGCTTGTACTTTCGGATTAGAGGCGTTATCCAGGAATATACTTAAGCTATCAAAAGGTACGGTCCCAATCAGGTTGTATTGAAAAGCAACAATACCTTCTTTATAGATATTAAAGTAAGCAATATTATTTACTGCAGGCTTTTCCCACACCACAAGATTTTTCTGAGTTGCTGAATCTACCGTTACTACACATATCTCAGGGATCACAGGTGGATTACATTTAAGTTTTACAATCCAAAAATCTTCTTTTCCCTTTACACCTGTTACATCTCCTTCCATGGATTGAGAAAACCCTGCTACTACATAGGAACCATCATTTAATTGAATAATAGAATAGGCATAATCAATACTATCACCCCCCAACGATTCTTCCCATTGAATATTTCCTGCAGTGTCTAACTTTACGATCCAATAATCCTCTTTTCCATGATTAAAAGTGACATTACTGTCATTAGATGCTGAATAGACGGCAACCATATATCCACCATCAGAGGACTGAATAATTGAGTTCGCAATGTCAATATCGGATCCGCCAAGTGTTTTTTCCCATTCTATTGTACCAATACTATCCAGTTTAACGATCCAATAGTCGTAAGATCCACCAAGCCAAACTGTTGCATCTCCATCATCTGACGCAGAGAAACCTGCTGCAATATATCCACCATCAGAAGTTTGAATAACTTTGCTGCAAATATCCCACCACGCTCCTCCAAGCGCTTTCTGCCAGTCAATGTTTCCGGCGCTATCTATTTTAAGAATCCAGTAATCTCTTCCTCCCTTGTTCGTATCTACATCCACATCATTTGAATAGGAGTAGCCCCCAATAATATATCCATAGTCATTTGTCGGTTCTATAGAATATGCGATATCACTACTGGTTCCTCCATAGGATTTATCCCAGATCATATTACCGATAGTATCTATTTTTATTATCCAAAAATCAGTACTGCCGCCAATATTTCCCGTTACATCTCCATCGGTTGATGAAGAATAACCGGCTACCATGTAGTTGCCGTCATTCGTTTGAACAACTGAAAATGCTTTATCGGTGCCTGTTCCTCCATAGTTTTTTTGCCATTCAACAGTACCCATGGAGTCCAATTTTACAATCCAGTAATCCCAACCACCCTGGCTGAAAGAATCAGTTGAATTAGTTTGTAAAGCAACAATATAACCTCCGTCATTTGTTTGGATAACATCATTGGCATATTCATCATAAGTACCTCCCAATGATTTAGTCCATAAAGTATCACCAGCTGCATTTAATTTTACTACCCAGCCATCCGGATACCATGGCGCTCCGTAATGGTCATTTACATCTCCGTCATTTGAATAGGCATAGCCGCAGGTAATATATCCGCCATCTGATGTTTGTTTGATGGATAATGCTCCATCGAAAGTGGATCCCCCATAAGTTTTTTCCCAGCTTATGAGATCCGATTGTTGAGCATTTGCACCAAAGGCATAAACGATTACAGGTATCATAATCAATGCCGTAATGAGTTTGTTTAAGTTTTTCATATTCATGCAAAATACTGAAAATCAATTAGTTAATTTTTAGTGGGATTTTTCCTGCACGCCAAAGGCCTATGGCAGGCGGGTGTTTTTGTGCTTTTGTGGCAAAAAAGACTTTTTAGAGTGGACTCAAAGTTTATGCAAATTTATTAAAGGGCACCTCTAAAATTATTCTATAATTATCTTTGTATTACTTATTCCTTTATCTGTTATAATCTGCAAATGATAAATGCCTGCAGGATGATTACTCATATCAATCTCTATCTCATTATTGCCCATTGCTATATTTTCACTCCCAACTGACCAAGCCACCCGCCCCAGCACGTCATAAACCACAATTCGTAAATTCGTATTAAATTCGTAATTCGTAGATAAAGTAAATACGCCCCTGTTAGGATTAGGATAAACCTGTACCGGGCGAAGCGAGGTACCCCCCTCAGTAATCCCGGTAGGCAATAGCCGGTTGGATACATTAGATTTGGCTGAATTGTAAGTTAATACTTTAGCCAATGCAGGAGTACAACCTGTTGGGTGAATTACTTCAATTTGGTAATAGAGGCTATCACCAGCAGGTGGCAGCGTATCGGTATAGGTATTAAAAGAGGTGGAAATCGTATCAAGGGGATTTATACCTGTCGAGTCACCTCTCCAAATGATGTAAGAACCAAAGCTGAATCCCTGGTAATTATCCCAACCCAAATTTATCACTCCAATTCCAAGATTTACGTTCAGGTGCATAGTTCTGTGGTGAGCGCTTTTAGCTGATTTATTATTACACAAATCAACAGCAGAAATTTTATACAAATCAGACTTTGTAGCTGGGCTTGAACCGGCATCAACAAAGGTGCTCAAACTAGCGTATGGTACATTTCCAATAGAGTCATAAACGCCTGTAATAGCAGACTCTCTGTAGATATTGTATGAGTTAGGGCCGGCTGTTTTTTCCCATACTACCAGATATTTATTTGTGGCAGAATCAAGGGATACCAAACATATATCCTGCCCGGTAACGGTTAATCCCACTGTTACACTGTCGGTTATAGCAGGGCAACCGTTGGCGTCAGACACGGTGACAGAATAAACGCCTTCCGGCTGGCCCGAAATGGTTTGTGTAATATCAAGGGTTGACCAGGTATAGGAATAGGGGCTGGTTCCTCCATTCACGTTTGCAGCAGCGCTACCATTAGAAATGCCGCAGCCGGTAACATCAATACCTGTAACAGTTAAACTTAGAGGATCTGGCTCATCAACCACAATAGATAACGTGGTTTCACATCCGCTGGCGTCAGTAACAGTAACGAAATAGGTGAAAGCAATCATATTGGTTTGGTTTTGGACAGTGCTCCCTGTTGACCACCAATATGAATAAGGCGTACTACCACCCGTTACATTGAGCGTTACAGCGCCATCAGCAGAACCATTACAACTTAAATCCGTTGCATTTACAGTAATGGTTGGAGCGCCAACATTACTAACAGTAGCGGCAACTGAGTCAACACATCCGTTTGCATCTGTGATCGTTACCAAATATGATCCCGAAGATAAGTTTGTGACCGCAGTAGTAGTGTCACCGGTATTCCAGGAATAACTATAAGGCGCTATACCCCCGGTTACATTTACAGTAACACTTCCATCTGAACTCCCGCAATTGGCATCGGTACTGCTTGTAGTAATGTTCATACCATCAGGTTCAATAATAGTAATACTTTCAAAAGCATTACAACCCGCAGAATCGGTAACCGTTACTTCATAGGTTCCGGCAGTTAAGTTACTAATATCTTCTGTAGTATCTCCGTTTGACCATGAATAGGTGATAGGGGGAGTACCATTGCTTACAGCGATATCTATAGAACCATTTAAACCGCCATTACAGGTAATACCGGTAACTGTATTTACAGAAACGGTACCTGCGCCACTTTCATTGATGCTGACAGCAGCTGACTGGCTGCAACCGTCAAAATCAGTTACCGTTACCATGTAGGTTCCGGCAACTAAATTGTTTTCTATTAAATTAGTACCACCACTTGACCAGGCATAGGTATAAGGACTCACACCCCCGGTTGCAGTAACAAAAGCGCTGCCATCTGAACTTCCGCAATTGGCGTCAACAGATCCTGTTGTAAGCGTCATTCCAGCCGGTTCGATGATGATGATTGCACTTGCCGTAGTGCTGCAACCATTCTCTTCAGTTACTGTAACACTATATGTACCAGCGCTTAAATTAACTGCGGTATCATTCGTTTGCTGGGAGGGATCATCCCATAAATATGTGTATGGAGGAGATCCGTTTGTAATTGTAACCGTTGCGCTCCCGTCACTGCCACCGTTACAGGTTGTGGCTGCTGGAATAACGGTTAAAGCAGCTCCACTGACACCACTTACGGTAATCGCTGCTGAAAAAACAGCAACGTTACCACATCCATTGATCATTGAAACAGTAACTAAATAGTTGTCCGGTGTTGAATAAACATGATTTATTGTAGGAGAACTTGTAATGATCGTATCACCATCGCCAAAATTCCATAAGAACGCTGCACCACCAATAGCTACAAATTTAATATTCTGACAGGTGGTATAGCCGTCAGCGCTTAAAGGAGATTCAACGAACATCCCGGCATCAGCGAGTTGATTATCACCTATCGTGATATACATTGAGTCAGTCACACTGTTTCCGCATGCATTGGTCAAGGTCAATTTCACGAGGTAGGTGCCTGTATCTGCATATACGTGTTTAATGATAGTGACAAGTATGCCCATAGGTGTCATTAATACTTCAGTGGCAACACCCGCGGTGCTATCCCCGAAATCCCAGGTGTTGTTACCTGTGCCTGCCATAAAAAACAATATGGCGTCACCAGGGCAGCCGGCTATGGCAGATTCGCCAGGTATTCCCCACAAATCACCCTGACCTGCTAACACTGGAATGGAGTTGGTATCAATATTAATGGGAAGTGTGTAGGCAGCACTATTTCCACATCCGTTTATAATTGTTACTGTAGTTGTATAGCTTCCTGTATTAGTATAAACGTGCGAAGCGCCAACACCCACTGTTGTATCTGTTATACCATCACCGAAGTCCCAGGAATAAGTATAGTTATTTGGTGGAGGGTCCCCTCCACCTCCATTCTGCATCTGGAATTCTACCAGGAAGTGCACTTCATCGCCAGGGCAGGCAGAAGAGAACGGAAAAGAAAATAAGCCAGCAGGAGGAATGGTACCGTTCATATTTACTACAATGGTATCAAAGAGTGTAGTAGTGTCATTGCATCCATTTATCAACCCGATAAGGACCGGATAGTTGCCAACCGAAGCATATTGATGTTGTATTTGTGATCCGGTGGTCATGGTACTGTCTCCATCTCCAAAATTCCATAAATGCAGTTGATATCCATCATCGCTGCTCAATGTTACTATATCTCCCGGGCAAACAGGGTTTGGAAATATATCAAGGGCTAACCCTTGAGGAAAGCCAGCGGTATTAGTTACTGTAATTGTTCCGAATAAGGTTGTATCCAAACCGCAATAATTAATTAAGGTTACAGAAGTTGTAAAATTGCCAATGGAATCATAAGTATGAACAGCCCATTCAGGTCCCATGGCACTATCCCCGTCTCCAAAATTCCATAAATAAGCAGCAAAACCCTGGTCAGTGCCTAAAAATATCGCATCACCCGGGCAAGCTGTATCTTGTGAGGACCAAGCATTTACCGAATTCGGGATAGGTACGTTATTATTAATCACTACTGTATCAACCAATGTAGTATCCTTTCCGCAATAATTGGTAACGGTCACTGAAACAACGAAAGTGCCTGTATCGTTAAAAATATGAAAGCTATTCCAATTATCTGTTTTTGTAACAATCGGACTGCCATCTCCATAGTCCCATACATAACTGGCATAACCCCCGTCAATGTAAAGATCTACACGTTCACCAGGGCAGGCAGGAGATTTTGTATTAAAAGAGATCCAGTTAGGAATAGCTATATTGGTATCAATTACGATCGTATCGGTTATAGTTTTTGAGAAACCGCAGCCGTTGGTGGCTGTCAGGGTAACATAATAAGACCCCGCAGTATCATAACTATGTTTATTATCTCGTAAATTAGCGGTATCCCCATCTCCAAAATCCCAGGACCAGGATGCAGCAGGACTAAACATATATATATGTACAGGTTCCCCGGGACAGGCAGGGTCCGGCTGAAAAAACATTTCAGCATTTGCTGATACTGAACCACTTATAACAATGGTTTGAATGATCGTATCATAACCGCAATCATAAGTATTTTGAATTAGTTTAATATCATAAGTACCCGGAGCGCTGTAAGTGTGAATTTCATTTCCCCATTGTGTAGAAGATGTAAAACCGTCACCAAAATCCCATTCAAAGGAAGAGGCATTATCCCAGCTATTCACCATCACAAGATCTCCCGGACAGGCGCTGTCGGGCGTAGAAAATGCGCCTTGAGAACCGGATACATCGATTTGCATACTGGTATCTCCGATGAATCCTAAAGTATCATCATATACCAAAAGCCAAACCCAAAAAGATCCACCATTTGTATAGGTATGGATAATTGTATCTGTTAATGTATCAATAACAGTTGGAGAGCCATCGCCAAAATCCCAATCGTAACGCCAGGCATTCGTATCGGTGGTGGTATTGACAAAAGTAATCGTTTGGGGCGCGCATGCAGGCCCTAAATAATCGGATGAGAAACTTATCTGAGCGTTTACTGATCCGGCATTGCATAGTATAGCTCCCAGGCTAATGGCTAATGCAGTAGATAATTTTTTCATGATGTTTAATAGTTAATGGTTAATTGTTAATTGTTGTGGGGATTATGTCAAAAAATGACCAAATCCTTAGTTTAAATAAAACATTGAACTTGCAAACCCAGCACATAAATCAATGTATGTTGTACAAATTTATGTGCTGATAAAATTTATGTGCGGGGCAAATGTATAACACTTTCTTTAATAAAAAAATTAAATTACATATATTCATAACTTCGCCCCACAAAATTTACAATATTTTGCATCATTATCGTGCCCTTCAGCAGAACATTGAAGACAAGCTGTGGTAGTGAGGTTGCTTTTGTCCATTTTTACCAGTTCAGTGGTGACAATGCCTGTAGGGACAGCGATAAGCCCATAACCCATAATCATGATAAACGATGCTATGGTTTGACCTAAAACTGTTTGAGGAGATATATCTCCGTAACCAACTGTGGTAAGGGTAACAATGGCCCAGTATATGCTGCGGGGGATGCTCGTAAAACCATTTTCTTGTCCTTCGATCAGGTACATGATGGTGCCCATGATGGTGACTATACTTGCTGTAGACATTAAAAACACAACGATCTTAGGACGGCTTAGCTTCAGCGCGCGAACTAAATGTTGTGCTTCACCAATATACCGTGCTAATTTCAGTATCCTGAAAACCCTTAGCAGCCTGAGTGTTCTGATCACGAGCAAAGACTGGGTACCCGATATAAAGAAACTCATGTATGTCGGAACGATTGACAGAAGGTCTATGAGTCCGAAAAAACTAAAAATATAACGCAGGGGCTTGCCGGTTGAAATGATCCGGGCAATGTATTCTATTGTGAAAATGATGGTAAATACCCATTCAAGGTTACGAAGAAAAGCGCCATAATAGGCGTCAATAGATTTTACACTTTCGAGCATCACCGCTACTACACTTAGGATAATTGCCCATAAAAGTCCAATATCAAAAGCCTTTCCGGATGGCGTGTCAGCTTCAAAGATCACTTCATGGATCTTTCGCTTCCATTTGCTCATGGCTTCTTTGTCTTCCATTTAATAAAGATTTCGCGGGGTAAACTTTTTTCTGGAAAGTTGTTTTTGAATTTAAGGAATGAGTCCACTCTAAAAAGTCTTTTTTGCCACAAGATCACTAAAACACTAAATCCCACTAAAAATTAACTAATTGATTTTTCCCGAGTACTCGGGATGGGATTTAGTGCTTTGGTGATTTAGTGGCATTTTTATTTTTTGGACTTTTTAGAGTGGACTCAATATTAAATTTTGTAAAGGTCTTTTTTTATTTCATTTCCACTAACCTTTTGGTATAAACCCTATCGTTTACAATCAATTTCAGTACAAAGATACCAGACGAACTTCCTGTTTCAGACCCACCGAACCTATACTGGTATTTACCTGCATTCTGTACTTTATCCACTACGGTTTTAACTTTTTTACCCAATACATTAAGTACTTCCAGGGTTACATTCGCTCTTTCCGTCAGTGTATAGGCAATTTGGGTTTGTCCGGTATAGGGGTTTGGATATACAATGAAATCCGTAAGGTTTTTCCCGATACCCGTGGATGGCTCTGAAATACCTGTGGTTGTTATTCTGTTGGAGACATTTGATCTGGCTGAATTGTAAACCAATACTTTTGCTAAAGTAGGAGAACAACCCGTTGGGTGTTCTGCAGCAACCATATAAAATAGATCAGGGCAACTAAGTGGTGAAGGGTCTGTATAAGAATGATTTGTGCTGGGTAAAAACTGAAATGGCACGAGAGAATCGGCAGTACAACCTCTGTATATGGTATATGTATTATAGCTAAACCCCTTGTAATCATCCCAGATCAGGTTGACCGTACCACCGAGACCGAGATTCATTGTCAGGTGGATGGTTTTATGGATGGGGCTCAATTCGGATTCCTGGCCGCAGGAATCAACTGCTGACATTTTATATCTCCATGACCTTAGCTGCGGGTCGGCTAACGGATCAGGGAATACGCTAAGGGAATCATATTGCACAGTGCCAATTATTGAATAATTACCGCTTTGCGTCCCTTCTTTATAAATATTATAGGATGCAATGTTTAACCCGGGTGTTTTTTCCCATACGATAAGGTTTTTACCGGTAGCGCTGTCAACTGTTACGATACATATTGGCTGTATTGCCGGTACGGTTTCATTGATGTCAATACTCGCTACGGCAATACATCCGTTGGCATCTGTGACCGTTATCCCATAAGTGCCTATAGTCAAATTACTTATATTTTGTGTTGTATCGCCTGTTGGTGACCAGCTATAAGTATAGGGTGCAACGCCACCGGTAACGTTGATGTCAATAGCCCCGATTGAGGGATTGTTACAATTTACGTCTGTTGTTGAAACAATTGATATGGTGGGGCCTCCAACATTGTTAACTATCACAGGAGCAATCATAGAACACAGGTTTGCATCTGTAACAGTTACCGAATAAATTCCTGCGGATAAACCGGTTTCTATCTGGTTAATACCACCGGTAGACCATGAGTACGTATAAGGCATTGTTCCTCCATTCACAATTACAACAGCGCTGCCGTCAGAGGCAGCACAACTGGCGTCTGATATAACAACTGTTGTGGTTAATGGATCAGGTGTGAAAATCGTATAGCTTTTTGCAGCAACACACCCGGCAGCATCTGTAACGGTTACTTCATAAATCCCTCCACTTAAGCTGTCAATATCCTCCGTTGTGCTTCCGTTTGACCACAAATAAGTACATGGAGGCGTAATACAAATAACGTTAATATTTATTGAACCGGTTTCTTCACCGGCACAATTGTTATTTGTTAAAGAGATGAGCCCAACACTAGGGGCATTACCAACATCACTTATTGTAACAGTACCAATAGCCGCACAGCCATTGGAATCAATAACCGTTACATATTGAACACCTGAAGTCAAGGTAGAATCAATATCGGTAGTGTCTCCGTTTGACCATGCAAAGTCATAAGGGGGGACGCCTCCGCTTACATTGGTAACTGCGGCTATACCATCTGCATTTCCACAGGTGGAGCCGCTGATCTCAGTAACCGTTACGCTCATTTGTTCAGAAATGTTGACTGTGTCAATTACCGCGCAGTTTTTTGCATCATTAACTGTAATCGTATATAAACCCAGGTTCAAACCTGTTATTGTCGTAGCAGTGCTTCCTGTTGACCAGTAATAGGTATATGGCGGTGTACCACTGACTGCAGATACGGTAGCTTCTCCATTTGCTGAATCGCAATAGGCCCCTTGTGAGGTGATATTCAATAGAGGGAAAGTATGAACAATTGCTGAAAAAATAAAGGTATCAATACAGCCTGCTATTTGAGATACGATAAGCTGTACAGTATGTGTATCAGGAGCAGCATACAAATACTTTATGGTTTCATTAGGGTTGCCTGATGAATAATCAACAAATCCATCGTTATCAAAATCCCAACTAAAAGTAGAACCGGGTTCTACACCGGTTGTAAGGTTTGTAAATACAGTGCTGTCACCCAGACAGGGATCACTTGCGCTGACATTAAATGCCGGGGGTTCGCAAAAGAACTCATCCGCTCCAATATCAGGAGTTGAAGGATCGCGTGGATGGCCGTCAATATCATCTGTGACCAATGCTATAGGCATGGCTACTCCCATCAATAGCACTTGGGCAATATGCAGGTCAGTATTAGTATAAAATAAAGGATTGACAGAGAGGGAATTAATATCCATACCGCTGGCTCCTTTCAAAGAATCCAGGGTTTCCTGAATACCGGCCCAGTATGCCAGGTTATTACCCGTAGCATACAAGTCGTTATTATCAGAAGACGTAAATGCACCTGTTGAAGCGGAAGCAACGTAATATGCGTACCCACCTCCGATATTTGAGAAAATATTGTTCTTCACGTTTATGTTGCTTCCGCCACCGGAAACATAAAAAGCTATACCACTACCTGTATTTGTTGATGTAATGTTCACGCTATTGTGATAGACATTCATATAGCTGGAATTAAATAGCTCGATACCATAAGCGCTGCTCGTTCCTCCTACGTAAGAAAAATTATTTGCGATAAGTCCCCGAAACGGAGCTGAACCATTACAATTACGCAAATAAATTCCATAATAATAATCACTGCTTACAACTCTGTTTTTAATTATTTGCAAAGCATTGTCACAGTCCTCAAGATATATCCCATAATAAGTTGTTCCGGTGTTAGATACATCATTTCCATTTACTTTCGGAGCGTCACAGTCCTCAAGGTAAATGCCAGTGTTGGAAGAACTGGTTATGATGTTATTTTCAATCACCACTCTTGTGGCAAAAATGCCGTCATCTCCATTGATGTTTACACCTACATACCCTTCGCTGATAAAATTGTTTCTAATTACAATATCACTAATTACATCATTATAAGTATCAATTACCGAAGATACTGAATTTGCAGTATTAGAACTGCTAAGTAGATTATTTAACAGGTTAACATCTTCAACATTGCCATTTATATGTATAACCTTTGCATAAGAGCCGCCTGTTGCTGCCAGCGTCATGTTTTTTATAGATACATGGCTGGCGCCATAAAGCCGGAAAACATAGTTATCACTTACTGTAGAAGCATTATAGGTCATTATTACTGACGAAGAGTCCCCTGTTTCGGATTGGAATACTACTGTATCAGCGCTATTCGATCCTGATATTGGCAATACCACAACTTGCTCGATATAAGTACCCGGCCTGGCATTAAAAGTTACAACACCTGCAATTCCTCTTAAGTTAAGATCGCTTACAGCCAATGTGAATGTAGCATAATCCGGTGATGTCCCTCCAATTGTATAAACTCCAATAAGCGGGGTCATAGTAGAATCTACAACAAATTCATCAGCCCCAATGTCGGGAAATAAAGAATCCCTGGGATCCCCATCAATATCAACCGTAATAATGCCCAGGGGTGTGCCGGTACTATCTACAAATGAACTTGTAGTATGGAGGTCAGTGCTGGATACAAACACCGGGTTCACAGAAATGGAATTTACATCCATGCTATTTGCTGCCTGGAATGCGGCTAAATCATTTTTAGCTACCCCATTCCAGTTTCCGACAAAATTTCCAGATGTAAAGAGATCATTATAATCAGAGGAAGTTATTGCTGTACCAAGGTTGTTATAATAAGCATAGCCCCCCGAAATTGGCAAAGATATTATTCCTTACATCTATATTAGCGCCATTGCTATTGTTATACGCTCTGCCCGCAGTAGAATTTGTGCTGGTAATTTGTACGCTATTGTAATATATATTGACGAAGTCAGAAGATAGGGTATATATTCCGTAAGCAGTAGTGTTTCCACCAATATTAACAAAATTATTTGCAACAAGCCCTTTTTTAGAATTCGTACCGGTACAATTGTGAACCCTTATGCCCCCATCCGACCCATTTGAGGATGTGATTGTATTTCCTGTTAGTACAAAATCATTTTCAACATTAAATAAGTAAATCCCGTTATAACCGAATGACCCGGTGGCGGTTATGTTATTGTTTGTGATGATTGATGCATCCTGATCTTCCAGGTATATACTAATATCGGTTTGGCCGGAGAATACATTATTACTTACCTCAATTCCGGTTGCCAGAATTGCATTGTTTGCATTCATATATATTCCCCAATATCCACTGTTGAACAAGCTATTTTGAACTACGATATTATTAAAAAGAGAGCTATTACCATGAAGAGCAGCTACACTCGAGATATTTGTATTACTGTTTATAACGCAATTATAAATGCTGTCAAACTTTGGATTTCCTGAAATTCTGATAGCAATCGCATTATTAACACCATTAGCAGATATGGTTAAATCGCGAATGGTAATATAATCAGCGGCTCTTAACCTGAAAATATATTGGTTGGTCGAACTTGCGTTAAAGTTTATATCAACAAGCGAAGAGTCCCTGTTCTCAGATTGAAAAGTAACCGTTTTTGTAGCATCCGCTCCGGTAACGGGGTAAACCTGAAATTGCTCACTATAACTACCATCCCTGATATCAAAAGTTACAGAAGCGGAGATACCAACATCGTTCAAAGAATCTACAGCAGCAGAGACCGTAACAAAATCCGGTGTCACGCCCCCAACTGTATAAATTCCCGCCAGGGGAGTTCCAACCCCAACAAATTCATCAGCGCCAATGTCGGGAGTTCCCGCCCTGGCATCTCCATCAATATCTGTAGTAATACCTGTTGTGGGGTCTCCCTTTCCATCTAAGGTGAAAATTGTGGTATGAAGGTCTGTGTTAGAGGTATATACCGGCTTTACAGATATTGAATTGACATCCTTGCCATTAACTACTTTCAGGGCTATAAGGTCTTCTACATTGCCACCCCAGTTTGCCAAATAATTTCCCGATCCGTAATAGTTGTTGTAATCGGATGTATCTATATTGGTTAGTGAATTGGTATAATAGGCATATCCCCATCCCGAGTTCTTAAAGCAATTATTTCGCACATCCAGGTTTGATCCACCCGAGGCATAAAATGCTCTTCCACCGGTTGAGCTTCCAAGAACGTTTACGCTATTATGGAAGATGTTTTGATAGGTAGAACCATTGCTAAATATTCCATAGGAAGTACCTGTTCCTCCAATATAAATAAAGTTATTGGCAACAGACCCTTTCAGAATAAAACTTCCATCCGAGTTAAAAAGATAGATCCCATACCCACCATTCGTCATGTTTATTTTGTTTTTCTGAATTTCCATGTTGTTGTCGGAATAGGCGGTGTAAATTCCGTAACCCAATGAAGATGAGTTGCTCATATTGATGTTGTTATTAATGATTTTCGGAGCATTTTGGTGTCGTACCATTACACCGTAGTAAGAATTGTTAACAAACTGATTATTAATAATTTCATTTCCTGCAGATAAAACGCTGGTACTGGTTCCCCGCAGGTGTATTCCATAACTTCCATTAACAATAAGGTTGTTTTTAATAACATTATTCTGGTCCTGAGAACCATATCCGTAGATAACAGAAAGGTTTATACTTGTATTTGTAGTGTTCGGGCCTATTAGGACACAGTTGGAAATGGTATCATTGCTGGCACCACCTAAAAAGTAAAAAACAAAAGAAAAACTGGTTCCCGTATTTGTAATAGTTAGTTGATGGAAATTAATAAAGTTTGCACCATTCAGCTTCACTACGTAATTATCGCCAGAGGTGCTGGAGCCATAAGATAGCGTGACCGCAGTAGAATCCCCTGACAGAGATTGGAAAGTGATGGTATTAGTTGCATTGACATTTGTAATGACAGGAATTTCAAATTGTTCGTTATAGGTGCCATTTTGCACGTTAAAGATTACAGGTCCGCCTACTCCTTGTGAGATAAGCGTGTCAACCGCCTCGGTAAACGAAGCAAAACTATCGGTTGGATTGATGCCGATAGTATAAGTTCCTGATAGTTGGGCAAAGATGTTTACAGATGTTGCTAAGGAAATGATAGTTGCAGTAACTAATTTCCTGATAATTGTACGATTAAACAGATTAAGTTTCATAATTTCCAAGATTAGTTGGTTGTGAAATTGAGGCTGCAAAGCCCCGCACCCCGAGTACTCGGGGTGCGGGGCAAAGATAAATAAAGTAAATTAAGTTTCAGAAAGAAAATATATTTTTTAGTTGTCTGGTTATATTTTTTTAGAATATATCCTTTAATTTTAGTTTAAATCCCTTCATAATAAGGGATTCCAAAATATCTTTCTCAGAAAAAGTTTTGTAAAGATTAAAAACATCTTCTTTCAATACATAAACTTCTATGCTCTTTTCTTTAGGCATCACAATCCAGTATTCTTTTACGCCAAATTTTGCATAGAGCTTTTTTTTGGTAACCAAATCACTGTAAACGCTTTTTGAAGAAACAATTTCTATAGCGATATCAGGCGCTCCTTCTATTTTCTTTTCACCAATAATATTTAATCTTTCTTTTGAAATGAAAAAAATATCCGGCTGAACGGTATTTTCTTCATCAAGATAAACATCACAGGGAGCATAAAAAACTTCTCCTAATTTTGTTTTTTTTAGGAACTCAAGAATATAATATCCTACATCCCTTGAAATTCTCTGATGATTTGGTATTGGCGCCGGTGCCACAAGTAATTCTCCATTAATAAGTTCATAACGCTCCTCATCAGGTGTTTGGAGGTAATCCTGATAGGTGTATTTTTTCTTTTCTGTTGCAACGGTAAGAGACATTTTGATGTATTAAAGTCAGTATTTTGCCGGGTAGAAACCCCGAGGAATTCGGGGCGGGCACACGACAACACAGAGTGAGGAAACATCTGCTCCCTCAAGTCTAAAATTATTTACTTATTTAAAGATCATTACATAAACCATGAGTAAAATAGCTTATTTCAATTCTACCAATCGTTTGGTATAAACCACTTCATTCACTACCAATTTCAGTATAAAGATACCAGGTGAGTTTCCATTTTCATATCCGGAGAACCTATATTGGTATTTACCCGCATTCTGTGTTATATTCACTAAGGTTTTAACCTTTTTACCCAATATATTATAAACATCAAGCATTACATTTGCTTTTTCGGCCAGGGTATAGGTGATTTCGGTTTGTCCGTTGTAGGGATTTGGATAAACCTTGAACTTTAAACTTTGAACTTTAAACTCATCAATTCCTGTGGTCGTCATCCTGTTAGATACATTAGACCTGGCTGAATTATAAGTCAATACTTTAGCCAATGTAGGATTACAACCGGTTGGATGAATTAATTCAAGCTGATAGTAAATACTATCTCCTACCGGTGGCATTGTGTCAGTATAGGTAATGGATGATCCCGAAATTGAATCTAGTATAGCCATGTTTAAAGGAGATGTGCCTCGCCATATCCTGTACTTTACACCTGAAAATCCAATGTAATTATCCCATACCAGATTTATTACACCCGGACCTAAACTTACAGTAAGGTGTAAGGTGTGATGAAGGGCGCTTAATACTGACTCATTTCCACAGCTATCCACAGCAGCTATTTTATACAGTTCTGATTTAGTGGCTGGAAAGGAAACAGCATCAACAAATATACTTGAATCACCGTATGCTACACGTCCAATCACCTCAAAGGAATCTGTAATAGCAATTTCTCTGTAAATGCGGAAAGAATCTACAGGTAAACCTGATTTTTCCCATACTACTACGTATTTGCTGGAGGCAGGATCAATAGTTACCAAGCATATTTCCTGGACAGGCACTGCGATCCCTATCGTTACACTGTCGCTTGCTGTACAGCCGTTTGCATCGGTAACTGTGAGGCCATACCCTGCATCTGAAAGTCCTGTAGCAGTTTCGGTGGTATCACCATTAGACCATGCATAGCTGTAGGGACTTGTCCCACCTGTTACACTTGGTGTTGCGTCACCATCAGCATTACCGCAACCAGTTACATCTGAGCCGGTCACCGATACCGTCAGTACATCCGGTTCATCAACGATAAAGGTATTTGCTGACTGGCACCCATTGCCTGCATCGGTGACGACTACCATGTATGCTCCTGCAGTTAATCCGGCAATATCTTCAGTGAAGCTGCCATTAAACCAAATATATGAATAAGAGCCTGTTCCACCGGTCACAGTCATGTCCACAGCGCCATCAGAGCTGCCATTACAACTCACATCCGTGATCACTGCACTGAGGGTTGAGCCACCAAGATCACTGACATTGGCAGTGGTTGAATCTACACAGCTGTTGGCATCAGTGACAACCACAGTATAAGACCCTGCAGATAGTCCGCCAATGCTGTCAGTGGTTTCTCCGCCATCCCACAGGTAAGTGAATGGAGACGCGCCTCCGCTAACAGTCACTTTAGCCGTGCCGTTTGAACCACCGCAATTTGATTTTGTTGTTTCCACGCTGAAACTCATACCGGCCGGTTCACCCAACGTTGCGCTTGCTGAACCTATACAACCTGCCGAATCGGTTACATCTACCGAATATGTACCGGCAGTCAGGCTATCAATATCTTCAACAGCGCTTCCGTCAGACCACAGGTAAGTATATGGTGCAGTACCCCCGTTAACTGTAATATTTATTGAACCATTGTCAAACCCTGCACAACCGGATACATCA
This sequence comes from Cytophagales bacterium, assembly GCA_019456305.1. Classification (NCBI taxonomy): domain Bacteria; kingdom Pseudomonadati; phylum Bacteroidota; class Cytophagia; order Cytophagales; species Cytophagales bacterium. Next base: position 49,664 of record VRUD01000003.1, read on the forward strand.
GTTGCAGAAACCGAAATAGACGGGCCTCCGGCATCGCTTATTGTGGCTACTTCTGAGGCAGTACATCCATTCGTGTCAGTAGCGGTTACTGTGTAGCTTCCTGCAAACAGATTGCCGGCAACTGCTGTAGTCTGGCCGTCACTCCAGGTATAGGAATATGACCCGGATCCACCGGAAGCCGCTGCAGTTGCAGAACCATCAGCAAGACCGCAACTTGCATCAACAGGTGTTATTGCAATGGTAATGATTGAAGGCTCGCCCACAACAGCCGGTATTGTCCCAAAACATCCATTCGAATCAGTAACAAGCACTGTGTAAGTACCGGCACACAAGCCTGATACAGTAGAGGTAATTGAATTTGCCGGATCATCCCATGAATACGTAAATGGGGGCGTACCGCCAGAAACAATTACAGTTGCCTCACCGTCACAACTTCCGGCACAGCTTGCATTGATGACGGATGTTGATAATGTGAAACATGAAATATTGGGATCGATCACAACAGGTTCACACCAGGTGTCTACACAATTAGTATCTGACCATACGGTTAAACATACCCAATAAGTACCTGCACCAGCATAGGTGTGTGTTGGATTTTGTTGCGTTGATGAAGTAGAATCCCCAAAATCCCAGGACCAGTCAGTTATTCCCCCTGTTGAATAATCGTTAAAAGAAACAGTATTTGTAGTGTCAACCAAATAATTAAAATCTGCACTACAGTAATTGACATTACCAATATTCACTACATCACAGAAGTCTGATGAGCAGCCGGAACTATCTGTTACCGTTAAGCATACCCAGTATGAACCAGGAGCAGCATAAGTGTGAGTCGGGCTAGATATTGTTGAGAATGTAGAATCCCCAAAATCCCATGACCGGCTCAATGGTGGTGTACCTGTGGAGGACATATCGGTAAAGTAAGCAGTATATAAAGTATCTGCCCAGTAGGACCAGTCGGCATTACATGGAGCGGTTCCACCAATGTTAACCTGGTTACAGAATGTTGACGAGCAGCCGGAAACATCTGTAACAGTTAAGCATACCCAGTAGATGCCAGAAACAGCGTATTGATGTGTTGGACTTGTTGCAGTTGACCATGTAGAATCCCCAAAATCCCAGTACCAGCTCAAAGGTGGATTACCCGTGGTTGACATATCTGTAAAAAATGCTGTATTGGTGGTGGAATCAACCGAGTAATACCAATCGGCATTACATGGAGCGGTTCCACCAATATTAACCTGGTTACAGAATGTTGACGAGCAGCCGGAGCTGTCTGTAACCTTTAAGCATACCCAGTAGATGCCAGAAACAGCGTATTGATGTGTTGGACTTGTTGCAGTTGACCATGTAGAATCCCCA
>VRUD01000003.1:51122-52859 GCA_019456305.1 Cytophagales bacterium
TCTGTAAAAAATGCTGTATTGGTGGTGGAATCAACCGAGTAATACCAATCGGCATTACATGGAGCGGTTCCACCAATGATCACCTGGTCACAGAATGTTGACGAGCAGCCGGAGCTGTCCGAAACAGTTAAGCATACCCAGTATGTACCTGTTGCAGCATACCAGTGTGAAGGATTGGATAATGTTGACCATGAAGAATCGCCAAAATCCCAGTACCAGTTCAAAGGCGGGTTACTGGTTGTTGACATATCGGTAAAGTAAGCAGTATTTGTAGTATCAACCCCATAGATAAAGCTTGCTAAACAACCACCACCACCTACACCAACATCTACCCAATTACACCAGGATGATGAGCAACCGGCACTGTCAGTAATAGTTAAGCAAACCCAGTAAGAGCCTGTGGCAGCGTAAAAGTGTGTAGGATTAGATAGGGATGACCATGTAGAGTCACCAAAATCCCATGACCAACTCGTCACACCAACCGATGACATATCGGTAAAATTGGCTGTGTTTGAAGTATCAACCCAATGACTGAAGTTTGCGAAACAGCCCCCGCCAACACCAACATTAACCCAGTCACACCATGTTGAAGAACAGCCGGCACTGTCAGTAATAGTTAAACAAACCCAGTAAGTGCCTGTTGCAGCATAAAAGTGTGTAGGATTAGCCAGGGTAGACCCGGTAGAGTCACCAAAATCCCAGGACCAACTGGTTACTCCAGCCGTTGACATATCTGTAAAGTTGGCCGTGTTGGAAGTATCAACCCAGTGACTGAAGCTTGCAAAACAACCACCACCTGAACCAATAGTGAGCCAGTTACAATAAGAATAACTGCATCCATCTTTATCATTAACAGTTAAGCATACCCAATAGCTTCCAGTAGCTGAATAAGTGTGTATAGGATTTTGTACAGTGTCACTCCAGGTATCTCCAAAATTCCACCACCATGAATCAATGCCGGAATCATCCCAGGAACCATCGTAGAAAAAGATGGTTTTAGGGTCAATAGAATCAGGATTGGTCCAGAAGGATGCGTAGCCGTTGCAGGGTGGCGGGCCTGTGCCAACATTGACCCATTGACACCATGAATAAGTACAGGAATCAAAATCAGTAACGGTCAGGCAAACCCAATAGCTAGTGGTATCGGGGAAGGTATGATAAGGATTTTGTAAGGCGGAAGTAGTGGTATCGCCAAAATCCCATGACCAGGATTGAATGCCTGAATCATCCCAGGAGCCATCCCAGAACTGGACACTGTAAATGTCTAAAGAATCGGGATCAGTCCAGAAGTTTGCATAGCCGTTGCAGGGAGGCGGGCTTCCGCCAACATTCACCCAGTTACATATAGAATAATTACAACCGCTCGAATCGGTTACGTCCAGACATACCCAGTAGTTTAGGGTGTCAGCAAAGATATGTACGGGGTTTTTAAGTGTTGAAGTGGTAGAATCTCCAAAGTTCCATGACCAGGACATGATGCCTGAGTCATCCCATGACCAGTCAGTGAAATAAATGGTTTTAGGGTCCAATGAATCGGGATATTGAGTAAAGGATGCATAGCCGTTGCAGGGAGGCGGGCCTGAGCCAACATTCACCCAGTTACATATAGAATAAGTACATGTATCAAAATCAGTAACGGTCAGGCAAATCCAATAGCTAATGGTATCGGGGAAGGTATGATAAGGATTTTGTAAGGCGGAAGTAGTGGTATCGCCAAAATCCCATGACCAGGATTGA
>VRUD01000003.1:52959-70762 GCA_019456305.1 Cytophagales bacterium
CGGGGTTTTTAAGTGTTGAAGTGGTAGAATCTCCAAAGTTCCATGACCAGGACATGATGCCTGAGTCATCCCATGACAAATCAGTGAAATAAATGGTTTTAGGGTCCAATGAATCGGGATTTTGAGTAAAGGATGCGTAGCCGTTGCAGGGTGGTGGGCCTGAGCCAACATTTACCCAATAACATTGTGAATTTGTACAAGTGTCACTGGTTGTAATAGTAAGGCATACCCAATAATTTCCGGTATCAGGGAAAGTGTGGTATGGACTTGCAATTGTATCATTTGTTGTGTCACCAAAATCCCACCACCAATCAACAATAAGAGAATCTGCCGAGGAAGAATCCCAGAAATACATTGAATTAGCAGAAAGGGTATCCGGATCCCACCAAAAATCGGCAGTACAAGTAAATGGTGGAGGGCCACCAACAATTACTTGATAAACAATTGAATCTGTACATCCTGAATCATCCCACATCTGCAGAGAAACCCAATAGGTATCAGGGACGGCATAAAAGTGGACAGGATTTGGAATTGTATCGGTAAAGCCATCATCAAAATCCCAATACCAACTTGTGATTAGGCCTGTTGAGCTGGAAGAATCGGAGAAGTAAACAGTGGTTGTATCAATCCACCAGCCAAAGTCTGCGGAACAAGTAGGAGGTAGGAATTTATCAACAACAATATCATCAATTGCCCAGAACCACGACCAATCTCCGGTGTACTTGAATTTTATCATCACACTATCATTTCCTGCGGCAATAGATGTTATATCAATTGATTCTGATTGAGGATTGGAAGTAGAAGAAGTGCTCCAGCTAGCTATAGAAGTATAAGCATTGCCTCCATTATTACTAACGAAAACTTCTGCCGCACTACCAAATCTGAAATAATGGCTAAATGATAGTGCAACCGTAGTGAGAGTAGTAGCATCCATCATGGGAGTGATTAAATCAGCATCTTCCGGAAGACCATCATTACCAAAAAACTGAGAATCAAAAATAGCAAAACCGGTGCCTCCGGTAGGTGTATTAATTGTACGCCCACCCGGGTTGTTAAATGCCCAGCTACCTCCGGCTAAATTATCTATATTCTGCCATCCGGCTGGTAATGTTCCACCTGAAAAATCTTCAGTAAAGATAGGTGGAGGAGGACCGCCTATATTAACCATATCACACCAGGTATCAGTACAGCCCGTACTATCGGTGATTGTCAGGCATACCCAATAGGAACCGGGTGCACCAAAATTCCAGGATGGATTTGGATTGGTAGCATCAGAAATGCTATCTCCGTTAAAATCCCATGACCAACTCAACGGAAATGCACCTGTTGACATATCAGTAAAATATGCTGTATTGGTAGTGTCAGAAGAGTAATACCAGTCGGAATTACAACCGCCACCTATGACCACATTGACCCAATTACAGAAAGAATAAGTACAGGAATCGAAATCTTTAACTGTCAGGCAAACCCAGTAGCTGCCGGTGTCGGGGTAATCATGCCATGGGTTTGAAGAAAGACTATCCTGGAACCCATCACCAAAATCCCAGAACCAAGATTGAATGCCTGAATCATCCCACGAGCCATCATAAAAGTAGATCGCAGTAGGGTTAAGAGAATCAGGGTCAGTCCAGAAATTTGCATAGCCATTGCAACCTCCTCCGGCAGGAACAATAACCAGTTTCCATATTGTATCCGAACATGTTAAAGCAGAATCCTGTATAACTAAACGTACATTATAACTTCCTGCTGCAGGAAATGTCCGGCATGGGTTAGGGTTGGTTGCATCAGTAGTGTCATCTCCATTGAAATCCCAGTACCAATAGGAAGGGTTTGATGAGGAGTCTTGAAAACAAGCCGTTAAAGTTGAATCGGTAGTGAAACCGAAATTAGCTGAGCACTGTGCTTTTGAATAATAACAAGCAAGGCATACAAGACAAAGTGTGAGTAATTTTTTCATGACTTTTTAGTTTTTAATTTTAGATGATTTGAAAGAATTCTGAAACTTTTTTTGATTTTGCAAAACTATAAACTCTAAAATTGATTACCAAATTTATTTTATATTTTTTCACATTTTATTCATAATTTTTTAAACAAAATAATATCACCAATTTTAGATGTAACCTAAAAATCTAAATTGAAAAACCGGAATTACCTATAGAACGCGGATGACACTGATTTAGCTGATTTGCGCTGATTTTTTATCTGTGATTATCCGTTTTATCAGCGTCATCAGCGTTCTATTTATAAGATGCTTTGTGAAATACAAGTGTTAATTTTTTCACCCAAAGAGTGATGGTTTAAAGTTTTAATTTTTTACTTTTATTGTACTAAATTAAGGAAGTATCATAATATTTACATCACTTTTCTTTCTTTTTAATTTAGATTTTTAGGTGTAATAACAAATTTAGTTTGTTTTTTTTGTTGATTTCAATTTTTATTTCTATAATTGCAGGGAATTTCCTTTATTTGTACCCCCGTTTCAACTTTAATCGTACTCCCACTCCATCGCTGAAAAACCAGCAGAGTGGGAGCACGAGAGTGGGAGCACGATGGGTAAAAATTTATTATAATCATCATTAACTTAAAAAATCATGAAAAAACATTTTAAAATTCTCGTGTTATTTGCTGTTTTTTTTACGGTAAATAGTTTTGCGTATTCCCGTTCGGTAAAAGAAGGAGATAGTGGAAATAATGAGGGGAACCTTTCGCTCCATCACCTTAGCCTACGCGAGGCTCGCAATGACAGTAATGTTAATTACCTGCCTCAAATCATCATCATTAAGGTGAAAGCTCAATATAGAAGTGTTTGTACAAAGAATGGCATCAATTTAAGCAGTTTGAATAAAGTTCTTGGTAGTATAAGCGCAGTTAATGTTAAGAAAAAATTTCCCGATCACATACCACCTCCGGAAGCAAGAAATAAATATGGCCAGACGCTGATAGACTTGTCATTGATCTACGAAATAAAATACAGCGCTCCTGTTTCTATTGAGAATGCTATCAATCTACTTTATAAGGATGAAAGCATTGAATATGCAGAACCGCATTATATTTATAAGCTAAGTTATGTTCCGAATGACCCTTTGATGATGGGCAACCAGTGGTACCTGTCTGCTGCTTCCGGCCCGGGGTCTGGTTCAATACAGGCATTTGCCGCATGGGGTATTTCCAAGGGAGATACCAATGTTGTAGTAGGAATAGTAGATACCGGCATAGATATAGACCATCCTGATCTTGTAAATAATATTAAGTACAATTATAATGACCCGATAAATGGTATAGATGATGATGGAGACGGTTATACTGATAATTTCAGGGGGTGGGATCTGTTGGATAATGATAATAATCCACAGTCTGTATCAAATGATCATGGTGTTCACGTTTCGGGATGCGCTTCTGCCAGCACTGACAATGGTATCGGGGTAGCAGCTCCCGGATTTAATTGTAAAATATTGCCTGTAAGGGCAGGGGATGGGCTTTCTATCTCTCAAGGTTATACTGGAATTGTTTATGCTGCCGACCATGGCGCTGATATAATAAATTGTTCGTGGGGAGGGCCGGGTGGCGGTTCTTTTGCGCAGGATATTATCACTTATGCAACGATAAACAAGGGCGCTTTGGTAGTATGCGCTGCGGGTAATGGTGGTGCGGATATTCCACATTTTCCTTCCGGATTTGAGTTTGCGTTCTCTGTTGCTTCTACAGGCAGCAATGACGTAAAATCCGGTTTTTCCAACTACGGTAAAACCATTGATGTTTGTGCTCCCGGAAGCGGTATTTATTCTACCGGTGATGGCGGGATCTATTATTTCAGCAGTGGAACTTCTATGGCATCGCCTGTAGCAGCAGGTTCAGCAGCGTTAGTTAAGTCTGTTTATCCTTCTTATACCGGGCTTCAGGTTGGGGAATTATTAAGGGTAACCTGTGATAATATTGACCCTATCAATTCTGGTGTTTATAGTGGCAAGTTAGGTAAAGGCAGGATCAATATTTACCGGGCTTTAACCGAAAATCCTCCTTCTATCAGGATGCTGAATAATAGTGTTACAGATGGTAACAATAATATTATTGAAACCAATGATACCATCCGGATCGTTGGTGATTTCATAAATTACCTGAATACATCAAGCGCTAATTTATCGGTTAAATTGTCAACTACAAATGTATGGGTTCAGATCTTAAACGATTCTTCTGTACTTGGTCAGGTCGCTATGCTGCAAACTAAAACCAATACTGTTGACCCATTTACGGTTTATATTATTCCCGGTGCACCAGAGAACTTATTGGTTGATTTTAAACTGACTTATGAAGATGGTAGTTATACAGATTTTGAATATTTTTCCCTTCGGGTGAATGTTACCTATATAGATGTTCGGGAAAACCTGGTTTCTACTACTATTACGAGCAAAGGAAGATTAGGATATAACGATTATTCCGGTCAACTTCAGGGCCTGGGCTTTATTTATAATAGTATAGTAAATGATACGGTGGTAAATTTATTATTTGAAATGGGGTTAATGATGGCTACATCAGATACGCAGATTTCAAATGCCGTACGTATTGGTGGAACTGCAGATGATGACTTTGTGTCAGTGCAGAATGTTTCGGAAGTGATACCAACCCAGATCTCTGATTATGATCTTGCAGGCGCCTTTAATGACAATAATGCAGGGGCAAGCAAATTAGATGTATTAGTAAATTATAATACTTTTGCCTGGAAAATTGCACCGAATGACAAATATGTGATCGTAGAATACACGATCAAAAACAATGGCGCTGCAACCCTGGATAGTATGTATGTAGGATTGTTTGCGGACTGGGACATTATGGATTTTCTTCAAAATCGTGCCTCGTGGGATGCTGCTAACAACCTTGGATATGTGTATAGCAGCCAGGTCAATGGCCTGTATGGGGGGATCAAGCTGTTAACATCCGGCGCTCCGGCATACTGGGCTATTGATAATGATTCAGCTGTAGCCGGCAATCCATGGGGAATATATGATGCTTTTACTGACGCGGAAAAATATCAATCACTATCCAGTGCAATAGGAAGAACAGATGCCGGTATTCCAGGGACGGGTGAAGATGTGAGCCACGTGGTGGGTACGGGGCCTTTTACATTGTCTGTTGGAGATTCTGTAGTAGTTGCTTTTGCGCTTATTGGTGGCGATAGTTTACAGGATATTCAAAACAGCGCTGTGGCTGCTGATATTATGTATAATAACCCATTAACTATACCTCTACCTGTGGTTACAAATGATCAAATAAAAATTATTCCGAATCCTACGGATGGTATTTTAAAGGTACTATTTAATGAAAGCGTAACTAATGGAACGCTAGTGATCTATAATATTATTGGTGAAAAAGTAATGGAATTTAATTTCAGGGATAAAAATGAACAAATTGTTGATATAAGTACCTTCAATGATGGTGTTTATTTTGTCAGGATAAATACCGGGTCGGGTATGATATTTAAGAAAGTGGTGTTGTTGGGGAGTAGTGAGTAGTAAGTGGTGATTTATAACCTAAAAATCTAAATTAAAAAAAACAACTTAAATTGTAATCATTATTAACATCATGCATCAAATTATCAGTTACTGGATGCTGGTTACTGGGTGCTGGTTGACCCTATTATTATTAATTTTTGCAACATATTGTCTTAATGCAGCTCTTTATTCACAATAGGACGTACTTTTCCTCTTTTTAATTTAGATTTTTAGGTTAAAGGAAATTTTATAACAAATCACAATACCAAAAACCAAACTCAGGATGTGTTAAATTTTCGTGTCTTCTGCTGGTGTACGGGTTGCATGTGCCGGCATGAGAGCTATCTTCGGTTTTTTTCGGTGGCGTATATTTACGATAAACTATTTCTCCTTTAGTAAATTTCACTGGTTTTTGAAAAACCGGGCCGTCATAAACAAAAGTATGGAACTCACCATATTCTCCACAGGGGTCAACTTTCTCAGGCAGGTCATTTATAAATTTCTCATCAATTTCCCTGCCCACAAAAGATCTATCCAAATCTTTACTATCAACACATACCACTATCGCCTTAAAGCCCAGGTCAATAAACTCATCAACCAATTTGCGGGTATTAAGTTTCCAAAGGGGAAATACTCCTACTAAATCCAAAGTTGCCAATCTTTCTTCCCTGTATTTACGTAAATCTTCTAAGAATATGTCTCCGAATATAGAGAGATGAACTCCTTGCTTTTTAAACCCCTTTAAAGTTTTTTCCATCATACAGTTGTAGGCTTCCATCGTTGGCGAGTCAGGCATCATCAGTACTTCTAAGGGAATACCGATATTTTCGGCCTGTTGCTCAAGCAATTCCACCCGGACTCCATGCTGGGAGATCCGTTGATATTTTTCGCTTACGGTGGTCAGTAACCAGGATATTTCATACTCATTTGATCGTAATATTTTATATAAGCACAAGGCAGAGTCCTTGCCCCCGCTCCAGTTGAAAATTGCTTTTTCTTTCTGCATCTTTTAATTGGGGGCATCTCTAAAAACTACATATTTTTTAAAACACACCCCTTGCCCCTCTTGATAGAGGGGAATGTATGGTGTAGTTTTTAGAGATGCCCTTTAAAGAACCCTTTGAAAAACCTGCCACAAAGATTTGCATAATTAGTTATTATAACAAATCTTTTCATAAATTTGTGTGCATGAAAACATTAAGAAATTCAATCCTAATGCTGACTGTATTCATTGCAACAGCTTGTTCAAGTGTTAACGGAAATGAAAAAAAATCAGCACAAAATATCGAGCGTTTAAAGAAAGCTTATTTTGCCAGTGGATGCTTTTGGTGTGCAGAAGCCATTTTCGAAGAAGTAAAAGGTGTGAAAGAAGTAGTGTCGGGATATTCAGGAGGGAAGATTAAAAACCCAACGTACAAACAAGTAAGTTCCGGCAAAACGATGCATGCAGAAGCGGTGGAAGTATATTACGATCCCCAGCTAGTAACCTATGTAACTCTTCTAAAGGTATTCTTCGGATCACACGATCCTACTACTCTAAATCATCAAGGACCTGATGTTGGACCACAATACCGTTCTATTGTTTTCTATCAAAATGAGAAGGAAAAAGAACTAGCAGAGAATTATATCAAAGAATTAGATGCTACAGGTGAGTATGAATCTAAAATCGTGACAGAGGTAATAGCATTTGAACTATTTTATAAGGCAGAGGAATATCATCAGGATTATGAAAAGAATAATCCGGAAAATCCATATATTCAGGAAGTGTCAGTACCAAGAATAAAAAGGTTTGAAGCAAAATTTCCGGAGTTGGTAAAATAAGCTATTGGCACCTGAATACTCTGGATTACGCTGAAATTTGATATTAAATGATGAAAGGGGGGCCAAGTGACCCCGCTTTCACCTACCTACCGATTAGGCAGGCCGGTAAGGCAAAAATTTATTGAGCTAATTTTACATTAACTGCATTTAAACCTTTCTCACCTTCTTGAACGTCAAAAGTTACTTTGTCATTTTCACGGATCTCATCAATCAATCCATTCTGGTGTACAAAGACGTCTTTTTCCTGATCATCCGGTTGAATAAACCCAAAACCTTTTTGGGTATTAAACCATTTTACTGTGCCTGAAGCCATAAAGATAAAATTTATGTCCCGACAAGTCGGGACGGGTTAAAAAGATTGCAAATATAGCTAAATTTTTATAAAACAAAAAAAAACGTAATTAGTTATGATAAATTCAGATCTTCACCTTCTATCAATTCATCAATACTTTCTTCTCCCACTTTTGATTCCTCTTTCTTTTTATGACTAATGAGTGAAAAGGTCATGATAATGCTGGTAGCTAATATGGTAAACAGGAGGATGCCTGAATCAAAACCCTCTACCCGAAATTCTTCCGGAATCGCAAAAAACAGCAGGATGGTTACCAATCCCCGGGGAGCTATGTAGAGTTGCGGCTTGATGTCTTTCCTGAGAAATAATTTTAATCCGCCAAAGCGGATGAGGTAAATAATTCCCACAACCAGGGCACTGATCAAAAACACCTTGAAACTTATTAGTGAGCTCAATGACAGGGTAATGCCGAAAATGACGAAAAAGAAGGTTCTTACCACAAAAGCAGATTCTGCCGTTATCAATCTGAAGTTGTCTAATATATTTTCAACCCGCTCTGTTTTAAGCCATTTCTTCAGAAACCCTCTAAAGAAAAGGGTGTGATTATGTAAAACCAATCCGAAGACAAGGATGATAAGGAGGGAAGAGAGATGAAATAATTTCCCGATAGAATATAACAACAGCAAAACGGCAATCAATAAAAACAATTTGATCTGCGTACTCACATTTTGGAATACCAATACCAATGCATAGCTTATAACTATTGATATGATGATGGTCAATGACACATTCCCAATGATATCCAACACCACCACTTTAGCGCTGCTTTCACCGGCATTGCCTATCAGGAAATAAAAAAACATGATGCCAAGTATATCGGCAAACGTACTTTCATAGATCATAAATTCTTTTTTTCCGGGCATGAGGTTTTCAACACTCGGAATTATGATCGCACTGCTCATTATTGAAAGAGGTATTGCATAGATCAATGCTACAGTCCGGGGCATTTCTATAAAATAGCTGATAACAAAAGCGCATGCAAATGAAGTGGCTACCAGTGCAAGCAGGGCAACACTAAATGATTTCCATATGATTGTCCATTTTTCTTTTTTCAGTTCCAGGTCTAATGCTGCTTCCAATACAATCATTATTAAACCTACAATTCCCAAAACTTCCAATACGGGGAATAGATTTATTCCTTTAATATCAAAGAAAAACATTCCGAGTTTTATAAGGACGCCCATCAGGATGAGCAACAATACACTGGGAACGTTTGTCTTTTTTGAGAATATATTGAAAAAATAAGACAGGATGATAATTACCGATACGGCTATGATAAAGATGTATGAGTTAAATACTTCCATAGTAACACATAAAATCAGGCCGTTACTTTCTCTGGTTTTGAATGATAAAGAATGTAATCAATGCAAACGTCTAATTCATTCGGCCAATAAATTCCTCCCCCAAAATCGTAAAACTTAACTTTTCGGAAATATTCAGGGTCGGCAAGGGGTTTATTTAATACACCTTTTTTGTTTATGAAAGGTTTAAAGTCTACAATTCGTACTTCACCATTATCAAAGAAAAATTTGATCCGGAAATTTTGTAAAACTAATATTTTTTCAATTTTCTCCACGATAACTATTTTAACGATTCAATTTTATTAAAAGTTTCAATATTTTGACCAATTTTCCAATTTTCATTTAATTCTTTCCTATGTAAAATTGCCCATTCTTGAACCAGTTTTAGGGATCGTTTAGGTAAATTACCCTTGATAATCTCTAATGTATCTAAGTCAATTTTTGCTTCATACTCCGCATAATATGCATGGAAATGTGGCTTTCCATGATCTCCAGCAAACATTCGAATAATGATCCCGTAAAATCTGCTAATTTCCGGCATGCAATTTGTCTTTTAAAAATACTTTATCCATCCTGACTTATGATGCTTACTTGAAAAACGATGTGGGTGAAATATCTCAGCTAAAATTTCAAGAGAATCCACCAATCTCGGCCCGGGACGGTTAAAATATTTATTACCATCACATATATACACTTCATTATTCCGGACAGCTTTAAGTGTTTTCCATTCCATCCTGTTCTCAAAATAAAACATATCCTTCAATGTCCTTTCAATAGTAAAACCACAGGGAGCAATAATGATCTTATCTGGATTTTGCTCAAGTAGTTCTTCAAATTTGATCCAGCGTTTATTTTCATCTGGAAAGCAATTCACTCCACCCGCCATTTCTATAAGCGTCATCATCCAGTGTCCTGCTACCATGACCGGTTCAATCCACTCAATATGAACGATGGAAGGTTTATCAAAGAGCTCTTTTGTTTCTGTGCGAATATCCTCAAATGAGCGCTTCATTTTATTTACCAGCGCTTCACCTTTTACCTGAGCATCCAGGGCATTGGCAATTTGAAGTATGTTTTCCAGCACCTGCTCTATACTTTCAGGGGTCAAATCAATTACGGTTACCTCATCTTGTTGGAGATATTCGTTTGTTGCTTCCTGCAATTCATCAGTACTGACTGCACATACTTCACATTGAGATTGGGTAATGATATGGGTGGGCTTTAGTGTTTTGATCTTTTCCGCATCCACTTTGTAAATGGATAATGCATCGCGTAATATGCTTTCTACCTCTTTATTGATCTCTACACTCGTGCCATCGGATCGGTATTTCGGTTCGCTGCAAACAGGCAGCTTCTGTACTTCGGCAGGGTAATCACATTCGTGGGAACGGCCTACCAGGTGGTCTTGTAATCCCAGGGTACAAACTGTTTCAGTACTACTGGGTAATAATGATATTATTCGTTTTTCATTATTATTCATTTATCAAAAAATATTTTGATTCGGAATTTTTATAAAACAATAATATTTTTAATTCTATACATTTTAATGATGATCCCACAAAATCTGCTAATCTCTGCTATGGAATTACGATTGTAGAACCTACGCTTTCGCCAAAACAGGAAACCTGTATTTCGCCACTTCAAAACTACCAAATAATACTCCTACAAAGAACAGGTCGCCCATCACCGTGTTGAAAAAGAAACTCCCAAAGATTTCGCCTCTATAAAATGGTATTGCAGCGCCATAGCACGCGATTAAACCTGGTAGGTTCTGAGGATAATAAGTGCTGCCTAACCACACAGCAAAGTTGGTGATGAGGAAAAACAACACGGAAGAAGACAGCGCTGCCCCTATTATTGGCAACGGCCTGACATTATTCCTGAGCATCATCCCAACCAGCACAATCAGGGCAAAAGAGATATATACTGAGACGGTTGCTGAAGAGATAAAATATTCAGGAATTGTGCTTATGTGGGCATATACAAATCTCATAATAAGCATATCGCTAATGAGCATGGCAATTAGCGGAACAATAAAAGCATAAGATTTCTTACTAAAATAAGCACCACCGAATAGCGCCATTGCAGCTATCGGAGTAAAATTTGGCGGGTGGGGTATTAGCCTGCTTATAGCGGCTAATACAATGATACCTGCCAATACTGTTAAGTGAATTTTTTCATTTGTTGTTTTCATCTCTAAATAATTTATTTTTATAGCGTTTTTATTACTTCTGTGAATGCAATGCCACTTTATTGCCTTCGGTGTCAATGAACAAAGCCATAAAACCATGTTCGTTTTCTTCACCGATACCCATTTTGGGCATAGTGATCTTGCCTCCTGCAGGTTCAATCCTTGCCAATGCTTCGCTTAAATCGGGATCAGCATTTAAGTAAACCACAGTTCCGTTATCCCCGGGAACAAAATCTTTTGACTTTACAAGAGCACCGGTTACAATATTATTTCCTCCCGGATCTGAGAAAAAAGCCATTGAATAACCGCCCATTGCAGTATCAGAATACGTTTTCATTTGAATGTTTAGAATGGTTTCATAGAACTCTTTAGCTCTGTCAAGATCATTTACAGCTATCTCAAACCAGTCAATTGTATGTCTCCATTCAGTTGTACTTTGTGTTTGCTGGCTGATAATAGTTGTGTCTTTCTTTTCTTCATCCTGGTGTCGGGATGATTTATCCTGATCACAGGAAATCATCACTGCCGGAATTAATGCAAATAATAACTTTTTCATTTTCATATATTATTAATATAGTGCCTACTCTTGAAGGTTTTCGGCTTCCCCTTTTTTTAATCAATTTACGAAGTTATGTTCTTAGTTTGTTCTATAATCTTCTATATCAAATTTATCATCATCATCATACGCCTTCAAATCCCTTTCATCCTCATCATCCTTAGGTGGAAATATATAATCATACACAAAGAAGTACCAAATAATAATAAGGATTAGAAGAACAATAAATAACTTATACATCTGTAATTATTTTTACGGGTTTTTTATCATCGCCAATCGCTACAAAGGTAAAAATACCTGAAACAGCTTCTATTCTCTTATCTGCATACATTTCCTCAAGAAATACATTTACTTCAACCACTATGCTGGTTTTTCCTACTTTGATCACCTTACCGATTAATTCGATCAATGTTCCACTTGGAATCGGTATTTTAAAATCAACTTTATCAGAAGAAACGGTAACTACTTTCTGGCGGCTGAACCTGGTAGCTGTGATAAATGCTACTTCATCCATCAATTTAAGCGCTGAACCTCCAAACAAAGTATCATAGTGATTGGTTGTATTTGGGAAAACAGCTTTAAAAACGTGTGTTTTCGATTTGCTGATTTTTTCTTCTAACGTCATTTAAGAAATTTAACAAACCCGTCCCGTATTATCGGATCGGGTTTACAGATAAAATTTTAATGTTTCACTACTTTAAAAGTAAGATTATCATTTATCTTTTAATGCCAATTCCCCAATATCAATAAACATTAAATCATCCTTTTCACACTTTGAAAAAGAATTAATAGAAATGCTTTTTTGAAAGAAAGGAGCATCACAAACCATAGTATGATATTCGCCCCGTTCCCCGCAAACATCAATTCCTTTTGATTTATTCAATTCGCTTAATTGATATAATGTATCAACTGTAATTTCTTTCCCTAACCACTCATCAGAAAACCACGGTTTTTTTACACAAGAAAAAATTACTTTAAACTGATGCTTTAGCAACCGCTTAAGAACTTCTAATCTATCCATCTTCCATAGCGGAATTTGTATATCAATGCCTGCATATCCGCCATATTCCGCTACCCAGTTAGAGTGTCCATCAATTTCATCAATATCACCTGTAACAAGTGTGTTGATATTATGCCTTTCTTTTAATACGCTAAACGCTTCCCTGTAACCTTTTTTGTATGGTTCCTTAATTTCCACAATCCTGTGAGGCAGATTTATTGCCTTTGCCTGATACTTCATAAAAGGGATAGGGTGTGCAAGAAAAACCGGATTGCCCGGAACAAAAGTTATTAGACAATCAATTTTATAACCTGCCCTTTGAGCTTCATAAAAAGCCAGACAAGAATCTTTTCCGCCAGTCCACAGAACACCAACTTTTGGGGGCATTACAATTTATGAGTTAGCTTTCGACAAAACAGGAAACCTGTATTTTAGCAGTTCAAAACTGCCAAATAACACACCCGAATAAACCAAAGCGCTGATTACTGTATTTTTAAAAAACGGAATAGCTGCAACATAACATTCAATCAATCCCGCTATATTCTTTGGGTAAAGATTATGTGTACCGCCAATCCACACGGCAAAATTGGCTACAATGAAAAATAGGACTGAACCCGATAGAGAAGCAAGCACTACATTGAGAACCTTCACCTTACTATGTAAAAGAAATCCAATCAAAGTAATGACAACAAAACAACTGTAAACCACCACTCGCATAGATGTAAAGAATTCGTAGCCCATCATAAAAGTTAGTCCAATATCACTTAATATCATAGCCAACAAAGGGACAGTAAATGCCCACTTCTTATTTGTAAAATAAGCACCCCCAAATAGTGCGATTGCTATTAATGGCGTAAAATTAGGCGGATGAGGTATTAACCTGCTAAATGCAGCAAATAAAACAATCCCCGCCAGCACACCAAAGCGAATTTTTTGATTTTTTGTTTCCATAATAATTTGTTTTTAGGAATGTTGAGACGCCCAATTTGGGCGTCTGTACGTTCCGTGTTTGTTTAAATAATGTAACGTAAATTAAAATATATGCCTCTGCCTCTTGTCGTAAACCCGTTGATTTCTCTATATTTTGTGTCAAAAATATTTTCAATTCGCATACCTGCTGAAAAATGTTTATTGAAATCATACTTTGCCGAAAAATCCAACAATGAGTAGTCAGACACACCCTCTGTTCCCAAAGCGCCATAAGGACCAAGTTGTGAATTATAAAAAATATCATCCCTTGAACCTACGTGCTTCAAATCAATTCTCATGGCAAGTTTCTCAAAGGGTTTATAGGTTAAATTAATATTAGCAGTATTAGGTCTCCTCACCAACCCCAAAACTTCAATTTCCTCATTGAGAATTGCCCCGTTACCATAAATCTGTACGTGATTACCTTCCGTTTGGGAACTGTTAATATCGGAAGGTTCATAATTTAATTTTCCGCTAATCAAGCTAAAGTTTCCTGTCAAATAGAGCTTTTCACTAATCTTGGAATTGATGCTGAATTCAATACCCCTGCTTGTTTGTTTGCCGAGATTCAAATAAGTATCCCCCAGATTATCAGAAAAAGATATCGAATCAACAGGCGTATTTTTATTCCACAGGTAAACATATTCAATCACGTTATTAACTTCCGTATTGAAATAAGCTACCACAAACGAAAGATTATCATTGACTTTTTGTTTAAAGCCAAATTCATAAGAAACAGATGTTTCAGGTTTCAAATCCTTATTACCCCTTGTGATACCGGAAGTGAAATTTTTATCAGGCGAATACAATTGATACAATGAAGGGGCATTAAAACCTGTTGAGTAAGATCCATATACCAAAGTGTTATCAACAATTTTGTATGAAGGATTGATCTGATAAGTCGGGTTGCTTCCAAAAGCGCTGTGATTAATCAATCTGCCCCCCAATGCCAGTGAAAATCTGTTAAATTTTTCATTAACAAGAATTCCGTTTAAATCAATGTGAGCAAAAATATTATTAGTTGAGGTATTCAAATCCAAAGTATCTAAATCCGATGTTGATTCATAAGCCCACGCAGTATTAATATAATAGGTCTTGAAAGTCATTGTTTCATTATACAGTCCACCGCCCAACACCACGTCTAAACCTTTAACCTTTAAATTCCCTTGAATTTCATTGCTAGAAATACTGCCCTTATAAGTGCCGTCAAAATAAGTGTGGTCGTTATTACCCAAATCATCTACAACGGATGAATCATCCACTGCCACCCTTGTCATATCGGAAAAACCGCCAACGTATTGGACATTTAACCTATCATTGATTTTATAAGAAGCGCCATAAGTAAATAAATTGCGGTTAAAATTCAGTGTGTAATTATCATCATCTATATAAGCACGTTTGTCAATAGCTGTCTTTTGGTCGGTTTTTTTATAAGAAGCATATACATCAAACTTGCTGTTATTAAAACCGATTTTTCCAATCAAATCCATTTTATCAAAACCATCTTTATCACGGTTATTGTAAACATTCGGATCAGTAACCGTATCAATCGTTGCATCTAACCCCTTGATATTGGCATTTAAGATTTCTGCATTAATATAAAATCCCGTCTTGGTAGTATAATTTAAAAACACATTTTCAGAAACTACAGAAGTTCCTTTGCCAAACGTTCCCGCTTTTACTTCCACATCAGCATTAAATCCGGGCTTGGTAGCTTTTTTAGTGATAATGTTTACAACACCGCCTATTGCAGATGAACCGTAAAGCGTGCTGTGCGAACCCCTTACAATTTCAATCTTATCAACATTTGCAAGCGACAATTCAGATAGGTCAGGTGCATTGTTCGGGGTGGAAGGGTCAGTAATACGCACGCCATCAATCATAATCAAAGTTTGATTACTGTTTGCACCCCTTGTAAAAATGCTTTGGATCATTCCCGGATTCTGACCACTGCCAACAATATAAATGCCTTCTTGCTGTGAGAGCAATTCGGCAACACTGTTGTAAACAGAGTTTTTAATGTCAGCACTTGTAATTACCGTAATACTCCTGCCCACATCAGCAACATTTTTTTCAATTCGGGTTGCCGTAACAATTACTTCTTTTAAAAGTAATATTTTTAAAGTGTCTTGCCTGCCTGTCCCCGAGTACTCGGGGGTGTAGGCAGGCAGTTGTGCAAAACTTAGCTGCGCTGCGCTCATAACTGTTATGGATAACAACAATCCCGCCTGCCATCTCCGAATCCTGCGAATGGAGGGCAGGCGTTTAATTTTTTTCCTCATAGCTTTAAAATTTTAAATGATTAAAAACTATGAGCTTTGGGAAATAGTTGGAATAAATACGATGGGTATTTACCCCTCGCTTTTCACCCCGTTAGATAATCACTTAATCTAACAAAGTCACCCTATTAGTTTTATTATATCTAACGGGGTGAACCCGAAAGCTCTGAATAAAATGTTTTGGCAGGTCTTCTGGCTTGCTCTGCTTTAAACGGCCTTCCCGTCACCCCGAGTACTCGGGGGAACAGTGGCGAGGGTTGTCAAAAACATTTAAAAGAGCTTACAGCTACGGGGATAGCTCCGGAATTTCCTGATAGTTATCGGTATCACCGGATTCCCTATTAAGGCTTCCCACGAGTATTCTGGGAGATTGCCACCAATACAACCGCAAAAATACACTTTAAAAAATCTTAAAAAAAAATTAATATCATTTTTTTTAAAAAAAATCTGTACATTTGCAAATCTAAATTTAATATTAACCACACCTGTGCGTCCCGACAAGTCGGGATGCGCAGGCACAAAAAATCAAGACCATGAAATCAAAAACTAAAGTCTTATGCCTGGCACTTACAATGGTATGTACAAGTGCCTTTGCAACAGTATGGCGTGTTAATAACAGGGCCGGTATTGATGCAGATTTTTCAACCCTCGCTGCTGCTTATACTGGTGCAGTTGCCGGTGATACGCTTTACCTGGAAGGTTCTCCAAATACCTATGGAGATCTAACCTTTGCAAAGCAATTGGTAATTATGGGTTCAGGTTACTTTTTAACCATTAATGACACTACACAAGCTTACCAGTTTTCTTCAACGGTGGGTTTGTTTACTTTTAATGCCGGCTCAGAAAATTCTATAATTACAGGACTTAGTATGGGCAGAGTTTACGTTAATGCCGATAGCATAACGATCAGGAGATGCTATATTTATTATGCTTCATTTGATGAGTGCGTATTTATAAATGCTAAAAACAACACTGAAATTTCACAGTGCTATATATGGCAAAATTATAGCTCTAATAATGTTTTATATAGTACTATTCGCCTGAATAGTAGTTGTAATAACACACTCATTCGAAATAATATTATAAGAAAATATGGTCTAAGCTTTGATTATTATTGTCTTTATATGACTTCATCTTCTAACCTTACATTAATTACCAATAATGTTATTTATGGAAGATTTGATGCCTATAATTCTACGATAGTAAACAACATTCAGGGTTTTGCAACTTTTGTGAATGGCAATATTACTTTCCCTAATATTGTAACAAACAATATAGGAAATACCACACAATTCGGTACTGCTGCCGGTAACCAGGAAAATGTATTGATGACTAATGTATTTACCCAAACAGGGTCTGCAAATTACGATGAATGGTTCAAGCTAAAGGCGGGGTCTCCGGCATTGGGTGCAGGGTTCGGAGGAGCGGATTGTGGTGTGTATGATGTTACTGACAACAACCAATACTTCCAGTCCGGAATGCCTGAAATACCCTCAATATTTGATGCTACTGTTGCTCCCATAGGTAACGGGGTGTCAGGATTGGATGGTAATCTCAAATCAATATCACATAAGTGAGCATTAGGTTTAATCATTGAAAAAGGTAACCAGAAAGAAATAACCCTAACTGAATTTTTATTGCAAAGCCAGTAAAACATGATACTGCCTTACAGATCTATTCCTTTGCGCATTTATGCTGCAGTTCTTATTTTTTTGAGCTTAAATAGTTTATACTTTCCTGAAACTTTTGCTCAACTTCCCAATATAACAGCAGCAGAATATTTTATAGATACAGACCCTGGTTTTGGAAACGGAACACCCATAGCTGTTACCCCAGATAGCATCATTG
>VRUD01000003.1:70862-99186 GCA_019456305.1 Cytophagales bacterium
GATACAGACCCTGGTTTTGGAAACGGAACACCCATAGCTGTTACCCCAGATAGCATCATTGATGTGAATTTTAATGTGGATCTAAGCGCTGTTAGTCTTGGCCCTCATATTTTGTATATCCGCACGATGGATATAAATAAAAAATGGAGTCATGCACTTATTAGTAACTTCAACAAAGACACAGCATATTGCCCTGCTGCCGATTTTTCCTTTACCAATTCTTGTTTGGGAGACTCTTTGCAATTTACTGATCTGTCGGTAACTGATTCTCTTTTTACTATTATAGAATGGATATGGGATTACGCTGATGGCAACTCTGATACCTTTAATGTATCTACCAATCCCAAACACTCATATAGCTCATCTGGTA
Source organism: Cytophagales bacterium (assembly GCA_019456305.1). NCBI lineage: Bacteria > Pseudomonadati > Bacteroidota > Cytophagia > Cytophagales > Cytophagales bacterium. The sequence continues at coordinate 71,233 of VRUD01000003.1, forward strand.
TTTATCCGGTGATGCTAATAGTTACCAACAATTCTATACCATCTTGTTCTGATACTATCATTCAATTAGTATTTGTTAGTCCTCTACCTATTGGTATAACAGATACAGCAAGTATCTGTTATGGCGATAGTCTCTTCTTAGGTGGCGGTTGGCAAAATACAGCAAGCATATATTACGATACTTTGTCATATATGTTTGGTTGTGACAGCGTTATAATCAGCACTATTCTGACTATTGATTCTCTATATTTTATTTCTACATCTGCAAATATCTGTTCAAATGACAGCATTCAGTTGCCGGGTGGTAATTGGGTCAATACTACCGGAACCTATTTTGACACGCTCACCACTATAACCGGCTGCGACAGTATCATCCAAACCAATCTGAGCGTTGACTCTGCGTTTTCTACAGTTGTTAACATTGCCATATGTTCCAACGACAGCAGTCAGTTGCCGGGTGGTAATTGGATCAATACTGCCGGAACCTATTTTGACACGCTCACCACTATAGTGGGCTGCGACAGCATCTTCCAAACCAATCTCAGCATTGACTCTGCGTTTTCTATAATTGTTAACGCTGCTATATGTTCTAACGACAGTATTCAGTTACCTGGTGGAAATTGGGTCAATACTGCCGGGACCTATTTTGACACGCTCACCACTATAGCCGGCTGCGACAGCATCTTCCAGACCAATCTAAGCGTAGACTCTGTGTTTTCTACAGTTGTTAACGCTGCCATATGTTCCAACGACAGTATTCAGTTACCTGGCGGAAATTGGGTCAATGCTGCCGGAACTTATTTTGATACGTTATCAACTATAGCCGGCTGCGACAGTATTATTCAAACCAATCTCAGCTTTGACTCTGTGTTTTTCACCGTTGTTAACTCTGTCATATGTTCCAACGACAGTATTCAGCTACCTAACGGTAATTGGATCAATACTGCCGGAACCTATTTTGACACGCTCACAGCTACAACTGGTTGCGACAGCATTATCACGACTAACTTAACCGTGTTACCAATAGCGGGTTCAACCCTAGATACCAGCATTTGCCAGGGAGATAGTTTACTGGCTGGCGGAGAATACCAAACAACTACTGGAACTTATTACGATACCACAAATGCTGCCAACGGCTGCGACAGCGTTATTACAACTACTTTAACAGTCAATCCATTGCCCGCAAAACCCACTATAACTCCAGGCGGTAATGAATTGGCATCAAGCACTGCTGTTGCTTATCAATGGTATTATTATGATACACTTATTTCTGGAGCCACATTACAATTTTATACAGCAACCAATAGTGGTTTTTATTCGGTGATGATTACAGATGCGTTTGGTTGCGATTCAATATCAGATCCGGTTTTTGTAGATATAACTTCAGTTAATGAGCTTACATTATTTAATAATTTAATCATTTATCCAAATCCAAATACAGGGGAGTTCACTGTAGAAATTTACGAATTACGTCCCGACAAGTCGGGATACGAATTAAGAGTGTATAATATTCTGGGTAATGAAATAATTAAATTTAAAATTTTAGATGAAAAATCTAAAATAGATTTGAGCAGTTATGCAAAAGGCATATACACTTTGAAGATAATATGCAATGAGGGCGTTATCCATAAAAAGATAGTTATTGAATAATGATAAGCAACCTTTTTTTTAAAAAATCCTATTTCTAACGAGACCAACTGCCATAGTAACCAGCAACTAAAAGCAAATGTATTGGCTAAAGTTCATCACATTTTTTTTATTATCAAGCTACGGATTTTATAGCGGTTTTGCCCAGGAGCCTTTCGAAAATCAAAAAAATACTACCAGGATATTATTCATTCTTGACGCTTCGGGGAGTATGAAAGCTAATTGGCAGGATGTAAGTAAATTTGAGGCAGCAACTCAAATATTAAACCATTATATTGACAGCATTCAAAACTCAAACCTAAAAGTAGAATTTGCTTTACGGATATTTGGGCATCAATCCCCACGGAGCGAACACAATTGTGAAGATTCAAAATTAGAAGTCCCTTTTTATAAAAATAATGCATCAGAGATCAAGGGTAAGTTAAGCCAAATAAAACCACAGGGCTATACGCCTATTGCCTATTCTTTACTGCAGTGCCTCAATGATTTTCCTTCCCGAGTACTCGGGACAAAGAATGCGATCATTTTAATTACTGATGCAATTGAACAATGTGAAGGTGATCTTTGTGAAGTTGGGTTGGAATTACAAAAAAAGCGTGTAGCTATGAAGCCGTTTATTATCGGCATGGGATTGAAGGATATAGAACAGCGTGCTTTTGATTGTGTAGGAAAATATTTTAATGTTGAAAATACGATAATGCTGCATAATACATTAGATATAGTGATCTCACAGGCAATCCATAAAACCACTACCCAGGTAAATTTGATAAATAAATTTGACCTGCCCGAAGAAACAAATATTGAGATGACTTTTTATGATTCATACTCAAAGGTGATTAGATATAATTTAGTGCATACCATGAATGCAGATGGTTTACCGGATACTTTGCATTTGAATCCTGCAGGAAAATATGATCTTACGGTACATTCTATTCCTCCTGTTTCAACCGAAAATATTGAACTCAATGTTGGAAGGCATAATATTATTGGAGTAGATCTGCCTCTTGGTACGTTGGAATTGAGCTTTGAAATACCAGGAAAAAGTTCCATTAAATGTGTTGTTAGCAGTTCTGGCAGGTCGGTAAGGAATGTATCCAGACAAAATTGGGATTTGGATGATGCTCAAAATACAGGTTCCCTGCATATTCAGGATATAAATTCTGCTCAAAAATATTTGATTGGCAGCTATGACCTGGAATTTTTATCCATTCCCAGAAAGATCTTTAAAAATGTTTTTATTGAGCAAAGTAAAACTACTGAAATAAAGCTTCCGAACCCCGGTACGCTTAATATATTTTCAAAGCTTCCTGCTTATGCAAGCATATACGAAATTCAATCACCAGGCTATAAATCCTATGGATTTCAGGAAAGCAGGTATGTGAAAATATATGAGTTTAATGATTTAAAAGTGAAGGCAACCATTTCAATGTTACCGGGATATTATATTATGGTATATCGTCCCAAAGTGACTTATAGCGTTGCATCAACGAAAGAGAAAAGTTTTAGTATTAGGTCTAACACCGTAACTACGTTGAAATTTTAAGGGATTGTTAGGTCATTCGCAGAGACGCCCAAATTGGGCGTCTCTGCGAATGACCTAACAATCCCTAAATCACCAATGAAAAGATATATTTTCTTATTACTAATCGGGATTTCGCTTTGCTCAACAATATTCAATACTCAATCGTGTGCTCAAGCCGATAAACGGACACATATTAATCGTATTTTGTTTGTTCTGGATTGTTCAAACAGCATGCTTACAAAATGGGATAATAAAATAAAGATAGAGGCAGCAAGAAGTACGCTTATTGAAGTGGTTGACAGTCTGAAAAATGAGGAAAATATTGAATTTGCTTTAAGGTTGTATGGTCATCAATCGGAAAGTGCAGTAGAAAATTGTAAAGATACGCGATTGGAAGTTGCATTTTCAAAGTCAAATGAACCGGATATTATAAAAAAATTAAATGAGATAGAACCTAAGGGAACTACGCTTATCGCTTATTCACTTCAGGCTACTGAAAATGATTTTCCTTCAGATTTGAATAGCAGAAATCTGATCATACTCATCACGGATGGATTAGAATCTTGTGGTGAAGATCCGTGCGCTGTATCAGAAGCGCTGCAAAAAAATAAAGCGATCTTAAAACCTTGCGTAATAGGTATTGGCCTGAAAGAAGACCTCATGAAACAATTAGAATGCATAGGTGAGGCGCACAATGCAAAGAATGAAAAGCATTTCAAAGAGATCATTTGGGAGATTATTAACCGTGTTGTTTGGCAGACTTCGGCACAGGTAAATCTTTTAGATTCATATAACAGGCCTATAGAAACAAATGTAAATATGACCTTCTATGACATTCATACCGGAAATGTTCAATATAATCTTTATCATACAATGAATGTAAAAGGAAAACCCGATATCCTTTTTTTAGATCCTTTATTTAAATATAATATTGCCGTACACACAAACCCTCCTGTTTTTAAAGATAACATTGAGATTATAGTTAAGAAGCATACAGATATCCCTATTGCCTTACCACAGGGAAATTTAGTAGTGACATTTAAGGATGCTGTCAGCACTATTGCTGACGATAAAATAAAATACATTGTCAAAAAAGCAGGCCAGCGTGAAATTATTGATGTAAAGCGTCTAAATGTTGAAACAAAATATATTGTTGGGAAATATGATCTTGAGATATTAACCTTACCAAGGATCATTGTTAACAGAATAGATATTTCACAGGTAAAAACCACAACTATTAGTATCCCTGTTCCAGGCAGAGTGAACATCAGCAGCAGGTATTCCGGATACGGAGGGGTGTTTGTATGGGAAAAAAATAAACTAACAAAAATTTTTAACTTCGGTGATAGGGCAATTCATAAAATACTGGCTTTGCTTCCTGGTGATTATAAGGTGATTTTCAGGGTTAAAACGGTAAAACAATCCGAAAAGACCATTGAAAAGAGCTTTAAAATTGAATCTAATAAGAGTATAAATGTTAGGCTTGAATGAAACACAGATTACACAGATTTTTATGTGATTAGTAACTTTAATCTGTGTAATCTGTGTTTAAAATCTGTGTTATTTCTTCTTAGATAGTTTTAAGATCATAATAGCTGCATCATTGTTGCCATTTTTAGTTGCTACATCAAGTGGTGTTTTATCTTTGTTGTTTTTAAGATTAAAATCTGCCCCATTTTGCATCAAAAATTTGATCGTTTTGGAGTTATTGTAAAAAGCAGCTACATGCAGGGGGGTAGTATTATCGTTATCAACCCCATTAACATCAGCGCCATTTTTGATCAACAGGGTAAAAAGATTCAAATCCCAGATGTGACAGGCATCATGTAATGGGGTTCTACCCTTGTTATCTTTTGCATTCACATCAGCTCCTTTTTCTATCAAAAAGCTGACATTTTTGTTGTTACTCCACTTAGAGCTGGCAGCTTCATGCAATGGTGTGCGATTAGCTGTATCTTTTGCATTTAGATCAGCGCCATTCTCAATCAACAATGTAATGAGCTCTAAATCCCAAAAGTTACAGGCATCATGCAGGGAGGTTTTACCTTCCTTATCTTTTGTGTTGATGTCTGGAATAAGTGGTATCAATATGATTGCTGCATTGGTTTGACCGTTAATACAAGCGACATGGAGGGGTGTCTTACCCTCGTTATTTTTAGCTTTTACATCAGCTACATTTTCCAACAACAAATCGATTATCGTTTCAGTATTTCCATATTCGCACGCAAGGTGTAAAGGAGTGTTACCGTTCTTTGCTTTCATATCAACATCCGCACCTTTATCTAACAATAATTTAACCGCATTATAATGACCATATATAGAAGACATGTGCAGAGACGTCATACCTTCGGGAAAAAGGTCAGTTTGGGATTCAGTTTGAACATTGATATCTGCCCCATTGTCAATCAAAAGCTTCATTATTGCTGTATTGCCTTTATAAGAAGCTATATGCAGGGGACTCATCCCTGACGGAATAATCTCGGTTTGAGATTCAGTCTTTATATTAGCATCGCCACCGTTTTTCAGCAATAAGTCGGTAATTGCTACATTATCTTTATAAGCAGCCATGTGTAAGGAAGTCATACCTGCAGGGAAAATATCTATTTTTTTCTCGGTTTTTTCATTTATATCAACCCCTTTTGCAAGCAGGTTCTCTACGTTTTTAACCTTACCGGACTTTACCGCTTCGAAAAGCGGCCCACCAACTTCCTGTCCCACACATTTATTTATTTGCGGGGTTGCAAAATTCAAAAGCAATAAGGAAGTTACGATTATAGAAGGGAAATTTTTCATTGTATTAATTTATTTTTTATAGATTAAGAAACAAAGCCCAAATATAAGTATTACTTGAATAACTTTGCAAAAATAATTTATATTTTTTTAAATTACAAATTAAAGACCAATCGCTGTTTTTGGGGTAATTTCAACAAAGCATTTTGTAATTCCTGTTGTATAATTCAGATTCCATAAGAGCAAAGCGCATGGTGCATAGTGCATGATGTTCAACGCTTTGGCCTGCGCTCTATAACACTCTGTGTTATGCAAATAAAAAAACCTAGTGAGCAAAGTTAAGTGCATCTTACGCTATTCGCTATGCGCTATGCTCCATACGCCATAGCGCTTTACGAGCTACAACTTTCTGCACTGCCTTCACAATATCGTCCGGTGCTAATCCATATTTTTGCAGTAATTCTTCGGGCTTGCCGCTTTCACCGAAACTGTCTTTGACTGCAACAAATTCCTGGGGAACAGGATAATTTTGTGCCAAACATTCCGATATAGCGCCTCCTAACCCGCCATGGATCTGGTGTTCTTCTGCCGTAACGACACAGTTGGTTTTTTTCACGGAGGCTATCACAGCATTTACATCTAAAGGTTTGATCGTGTGGATGTTAATGATCTCAGCATTTATTCCTGCCCCCCCTAAATCCACAGCCCCCCTAAATCCCCCCAAAGGGGGGACTATTCCATCGCTTTTGCCAGCCCCTTTCCCTTTGGGAAGTGTGGTGGGAAAGCCCCCCCTTTGGGGGGATTTAGGGGGGCTGTTAGGGGGGCTTGGGGTTAGGAGGAGGCTTTTAGCTGCTTCAATGGCATACCACACCATGTGCCCTGCAGCGAAAATGGTTACATCGCTGCCTTCTTTTAATATTTGTGCTTTGCCAATCTCAAATTTTTGATCTTCAGGTGTGAAATTGGGCCATTTAGGCCGTCCGAATCTCAAATATACAGGCCCTTTATGTTCGGCAATGGCGATGGTAGCTGCTTTGGTTTGGTTGTAATCGCACGGAACGATCACGGTCATATTGGGCAGCATTCGCATAAGGCCGATGTCTTCCAGTATCTGGTGTGTAGCGCCATCTTCTCCCAGGGTAAGCCCTTGGTGCGAGGCACAGATCTTAACGTTTTTATTGGAATAGGCGATGGACTGGCGGATCTGATCATAAACACGGCCTGTGGAAAAATTAGCAAAAGTACCGGTAAACGGAATTTTGCCTCCAATCGCCATCCCGGCAGCGAGACCCATCATATTTGCTTCGGCTACGCCACATTGAAAAAATCTTTCAGGGAAAGTTTTTTTAAATCCATCCATTCTCAAAGATTCGGAAAGATCGGCTGCCAGGGCAACTACGTTTGGATTATCTTCACCTAATTGGAGCAATCCGTCACCGAAGCCCCTTCTTGTTTCTTTTTTCTCTGGTTTTTCGTTATTCATTTGTTGTTTAATTTAAAGTTATTCGATTATTATTAAGTGTCATTAATCATTTGCCAATACTTATGCCTGCACGCGTCATTTTTTCTCGTTGTAAATATAGTTTTTTAATTGGTTAAATTTACCTAATATTGGCGATAATTTTATTCTTAGTAATAAAGTAATTCATTTTACTGAAAAAAATGGCATTAGTTCTAACATGCGTTATAAGCCATTTTAAAGAAACGACATTACGCATTAGAAGTAATATGTAGTGATTTTATCTGACTTTTTTGCTAACTTTGTGTGATAATGAGACAGCGAATTTATATTGACAATTCTGTAATATGAAGACTAAAACAAAAAAATCGTTTGACACAGTAGCGTTTTTCAGAGCTATCAAAGAAAAGTTAGCGACTAAAATGGCTGATATGACTTTGGAACAAAAAAAGGACTTTATGCAACAAGTGATAGAAGGGAAAATCAAAATTGCATAGCGACAGGGGACGAAGAAAAACGGCTTATAAAGTGTATAAAATATAGGGCTGACAAGCGTTTCAGAGAGTTTGTTGCTTTCAATAAACACCCTGCTCGGTGGACACTGACCAAGTTCTAAAGCCCTACCTTTCATACACAAACCGTTATAAAGACATAACTGAGCAATAGATATAAAAGAGTGATATGCTAAAATTAAAAACATAAAAATGTATATCCCAGAATATTTTAAAAACGAGAATTTAACAGTTGTTAAAGATTTTATAAATGCCAATGGATTTGCAATATTGATTAGTCAGGTGGATGGGAGACCTTGGGTAACACATATTCCCCTGATGTTGGACAAAAATGTTAAAGGTAAGGATATTTTGACAGGCCATATTTCAAAAGCGAATAAACAATGGAAAGAATTTGATAAAAATAAAGAAGTACTGGCAATATTTTCCGGGCCGCATGCCTATATTTCATCTTCCTGGTATGACCATGAGAATGTTCCAACATGGAATTATTTAGCAGTACATGTATATGGAAAGATTCATATAATTGAGAGAGATATTCTTAAAAAACAATTGAGTAAACTTGTTGATAAATACGAATCAGGTATGGATAAACCTGTAAGCGTTGATAGGATGTCAAAAGAATTTGTAGAAAAAGAAATGAGAGGTATAGTAGGATTTGAGATTGAGATCACTGATATTCAGGCGGCATTAAAATTATCACAGAACAAAGATGATAAAAATTATGAAAGAATTATAAATGGATTGGACCAAAAAGGAGATATGAACTCTTTGGAGATTGCAAGAATAATGAAAAATAGAAAATGAACGGGATCAAAGTAGTAATTAAATTTGCTATGATTAGATTATTAATCATATGGATTTTCAATATTTTCCTCGGTGAATCTTTGTTTGGGCAAGATCACCCGGATTGGAGAACGCTGGTTAAAATTGACGAAGCCCAGGCAATAGTTATTGCCAAAATGCATGTAGAGGATTCCATAGAGGGATACGGGACACTTAGTGTATTAGAGGTACTGAAGGAAAAGCAAAACCTGCGTGTGGCAAAAGTTCAATTCTCAGATAAACACAAAAAACGTAATTACACGAAGGGTATTCCAATGCCAACGTACTGGTATAACGAAGGGCAGGAAGGCATCTGGCTGCTCATGGATAAAGACACCTTGCCAAGATATGAGCTGCGACAATCAAAATTATACTATGATAAGAAGTGGGCTTCATGGATTAAGGAACAATGTGCTAACCTCCAAAACAGGAAATGGACAAATGGTCCGAAACAATTAGCCGGGTCAGTGATTGTTGATGACGTAGGTGGCAATAAATCATACAGGTTTTTCTACCTCTGCCTGAGAAATGATTCAAAAGAAACCGTATATATCAACACGTTTCACAGGATTGTATATAATACTCATGGTCATTCCCAGTATGGTGTTAGTCATAGCAGGTATGAGGCATCCATTATAACCCCACAGCAAGAGCAGATTGATATGATAAACGGTCATAATCCTGATATTCTGTTATATGGAATGCCGGGTTGGGTCGAACCAACCACCCGTGACTTTGCTGAACTGAAGCCCGGAAAAACAATTTACTTGCCTGCTACAGGTGATTTAAGATGTTTTCTTAGAAAGCCTTCGAAAGGGACTTATTTGTTCCAGGCTTCCTATCATAACAATTATAAGATTGATGATTTTTATGGCAATATATGGACAGGGGAGATTATCTTCCCTGTTGCCAGGTTTACCTATGATTACGTCTCGTTTGAAAACAAGAAATAGGTGCGGTAATCCTGATAGATTCATTAGAAGAACAAACAATTAAAACTACCACCCGTCAGACTGTCTAAAAACTATCATAAATTGTTAATTTGGCATTAAGGAGAAATAATAACTCATTGAAAACAAACAACATACAATTAATTATTTTTGCAAAATAGTTGTGATCCACAGTTTTTAGACGGACTGCCGTTGGGTGTAATCGCTAAAAAAGAATATAAAAAATGACTATCAAAGAAGAAACCCGTAAGAAAATTTTACGAATACATGGGTCAATGTTAATCTTGATTGGTATAGCGCTCACCGTTAATTCTACCGTAGGGACTTATCTTGGAGTTGGGAAATTCAGCTTTCTACAGGATAATGAATTTGCGTTGGTTGGGCTATTTCAAGCTTATTTATTAATGGCCATAATTGGAGTTGCTTTATGGATAGGTACTATGAGTGCAGGAATAAGAAAATTACATATAATTGGCGCTTTAGCACATTTTCCACCTTTGGCAGCTAATATCATGTTCTGGCATCTTTTTTCAGGTATGGGCATGACCACACTCGCTACAATAGGAACGACATTTCATTGTTTGTTTATTTGTATTGAAACTGTCACTGGCATTAGCACTAATGTAAATAAAGAAGAAGAAAATAAGCAAAGTACCTAACGCAAAATAAACCACATTCCCGCCTTCGCTATAACTTCGGGCGGATAAAAAAACGGGGTATATTCAAACGGTTGATGCTTTTTTAAACAATCTCAAATCTTAATTCCCAAATGGCGAATCCTTCTCCTTTGCCAAATGATGAAGTACCTTCCTGTCCATAAATGACGGAAACCATTTATTCATAAAAAAAGTTAGTTTGCCTTGCGTTGTCAATACCAGGTCTCTTTTCCGCTTCTTTGTTGCTTTCAAAATATGCGATGCAACCTCCAGGGAAGACATTAATTTACTTTCATCCAAAGGAGATTCACTTTGTTGCGTGCCATCGGCAGACAAGGCCGTATTGCGGATATTTGTATTTGTATAACCCGGACAAACTACCAATACATGCACCTCTTTTTTCAATAATTCTGTGCGTAAAGCATCAAGGAATCCCTGCATGGCAAATTTTGAGGCAGAATATCCTGTCCTGCCAGGCAAACCCCGGAAACCGGCAATGGATGAAATACCTATTATTGATCCTTTGGATTTAATTATATGAGGCAGTGCATATTTTGTTGCATAGACAGTTCCATAAAAATTTACGTTCATCAGTTTTTTGATTACGGCAAGGTCAATATTTTCAAATAAAGCACGCATTGACATTCCTGCATTGTTTATCAAAACGTCTATACTGCCAAAAGTTTCAATCGTTTTGGTGATAACTTTTTTATTGTCTTCTTCCAGGCTTGCTTCTGCTGCAACAGATAAATTTAGAATTCCTTTTTCAGTCAATTCTGCAGAGACTTCCTTTAGCCGTTGTTCGTTCCTGCCGGTGATCACAATTTTAGCGCCTGCTTCACCGAATTTTACAGCGCAGCCTTTACCGATGCCTGATGAGCCGCCTGTGATTATAACTACTTTATTTTTCATTATAGAAACCAATAAATCGTCCCCGATGCAAATATACGAATTTATACTAATGATACGAATAGGGTATAATGCTAATATACTAATTTATACTAATGATACAAATATTTTTACTCTGCTTCTTAATATAGATTTCTTTATTAGTATCATTAGTATTCATTCGTATATTAGCATTTTTTATTAGTATCAATAGCTATGGATATTTCATACATCATCAACGAATTAGGCGAAGATAGAAGTAATTACTATAATTCAGTTGCGCCTCCCATCATGCAGACTAGTATTTTCTGCTTCGGTTCAGTTGCTTCAATGAGGGAAAGTATTGATAAAGAGTCTGAAATCCCTTTTTATACCCGGGGAAGCAATCCAACGACCAACATTCTTAGAAAAAAAATGGCAGCGCTTGAAAGCGCTGAAGATGCGCTGATATTTGCCAGTGGCAGCGCTGCTGTAGCAGCAGCAGTTATTTCCAATCTTGAATCCGGGGATCATGTGGTTTGTGTAAATAAACCCTATAGCTGGACAGGCAAACTATTGAACAATTTCCTGCCCCGGTTTAGTATCAATACAACGATGGTGGATGGAACAGACCCTCTGAATTATCAGAATGCCATTGAACCTCAAACGCGCATACTTTACCTGGAAAGCCCCAACTCCATCACTTTTGAGCTTCAGGATATTGAGGCGGTTGTAAAAATCGCAAAAAAAAATCAATTAGTTACCATCCTTGATAATAGTTACGCTACGCCTTTACATCAAACACCAATTAAAATGGGGGTGGATATTGTTGTCCATTCAGCCAGCAAATACCTTGGAGGGCATAGTGATATAGTAGCGGGTGTACTGTGCGGTAATAAAAAAATGATTGAAAAAATATTTGTCTCCGGGCTGATGACATTGGGCGGAATTATTTCACCATTTAATGCCTGGCTGCTTATTCGGGGGCTTCGTACCTTACCTGTCCGTTTGGAAAGAGTGGCAGCGACAACTTTGAAGATCGCCAATTATCTGCAAAAACACCCGAAAGTTGAAAAGGTGCTGTATCCATTCTTACCTACCCACCCCCAGTATAAACTTGCAAAAAAACAAATGAAGAACGGAGGAGGACAATTTTCCATATTAATTAAAGCAGACAATACCAGGAAGGTTGATAAATTTTGCAATGCTCTGAAACGATTCTTGTTAGCTTGCTCGTGGGGCGGGTATGAATCGTTGGTATTTCCGATGAGCGCTCTATACAATACAAAAGGAAATTATGACCCATCAGTTTTGCCCTGGAATCTGATCAGGTTTTATATTGGTTTGGAAGAAGCAGATGTGTTGATTGAGGATCTTAAGCAAGCATTTGAACAAATATAGAATGAATAAAAAGTCCACTCTTTATGAAATATTAGGCGTTGCCAAATCTGCCTCAAAAGATGAAATAAAAACAGCTTATAAAAAACTGGCGCTTAAATACCACCCGGATAAAAATCCAAACAACCCCACTTATGAAGAACATTTTAAAAAAATAAATAACTCTTACCACCTATTATCCGATGATAAAAAGAGAACAGCATACGATATAAAGTTAAATTATTCGCTGTCTATCCATCCGGTGCGTGTACACATGAGGCAGCGTTATAGATATTCAGATAGAAAAAATATACCTATATCCGGTACTAAACAAACCATTATTATAGTCGGGTTTTTCTTCATAATGATAGTAGGGAGTATTTTATTGTATCATTTTATGAATAATTTTTCTGCAAGAAGATGCTATGATGAAGCCTTGGAATTGATCCGGGAAGGTGAAACTTTCACAGCATTGAAAAAGCTCTCCGAGGCTATTGAGTTTGATGATGAATATTCCGAAGCTTATTCCAAAAGAGGGGAGTTACTTATTATTACATTTAATGATTTTCAAAACGCCTTGTACGACTTTAGTAATGCCCTAAAATTTGCACAAGATACCAATGCTTTGATGTTTTACAAAAAGGGAATTTGCAACGCTAAAACAGGACGATACCGGGAAGCAATCATTGATTTTGACAGGGCAATTTTACTTGATCCTGAAAAAAGCAAAACCTATCATCTCAGGGCTCTATCAAAATTAGCAATTGGTGATACAGCAGATTACTGCCAGGATATAAAAATGGCTCAACAATACGGGTACACAGATGCAGCTAATATTCCCGATATTGATTGTTTCTAAATTTTTTCCAAGACTTCGCTTGCCTGCCTAGGCAAGCGAAGTCTTGGAAAAAATTTAGTATATTTGCATCGGATAATTAAATTTCCCAAAAAATGCAAATTCGCTATTCAAAATTTATTCACAGCATCCACCTTATAGGAGATATTTTGTTGCTTAATATTTCCTTCATAATTTCTTACTTCATCAAATTCGATAGTATAGCGATAGAAAAAACTTACCCCTTCCAATACTTTTCACTTTTGTTAATTTTAAATTTATCCTGGTTTTTGGTGATTGGATTATTAAAGATATATGATATAATCCGTACTGCGCGAACCGAACAGATAATTATTGATCTGATCAAAGCAGTATTTTTACACGTTCTGCTCATTTCAGCATCCTTGTTTTTTTTAAAATTCCATCTTATATCCAGGGAACTTATCATAGTTACTTATTTGATCTTTGTCTTTCTTATATTATTATGGAGGATGTTATTTTTATATGCCCTAAAGCTTTATCGTAAATCAGGATTTAATTACCGCAGAGTTGTAGTGGTAGGGGCAAACACTGTTGGACATGAAATCATGCAATTTCTTACCTCGGATGTTTCGCTGGGTTATAACTTTTTAGGATTTTTTGATGATAATCATCCAAAAAGTAAAGAAAATGGGATGGTTATCGGTAAAATAGAATATCTAAAAGATTATGCGCTGAAGAATAAAGTAGATGAGATCTATTATGCCTTGTCTGACACTAATGTTGCTGAAGTGAAAGAGCTGATAGAATTTTCAGAAAAGAATATGATCAGGTTTAAGATCGTTCCTGAGCATCTGCGTTATGTTCCAAAAAATGTAGTTGTTGATTATTATAGTACAATTCCGGTTATCTTGATCCGTAAAGAGCCCCTTGAAAATATTTTTAACAGATTTATTAAACGAACATTTGACCTGTTTTTTTCTTTATTTGTTATCGTTATTTTATTTTCATGGTTATTTCCAATCATAGCTGTTTTTGTGAAACTGTCTTCTCCAGGACCGGTTTTTTTCAGACAGAAAAGGTCGGGTAAGCAAGGAAAAGAGTTTTGGTGCCTGAAATTCAGAACTATGAAAATAAACAAGGGGGCAGACTCAAAACAGGCTACTGAAGATGACATAAGAATAACGGCAACCGGAAGATTTTTAAGAAAAACAAGCCTGGATGAGCTGCCGCAATTCCTGAATGTTTTAAAAGGAGATATGTCGGTGGTGGGTCCCAGACCACACATGCTAAAGCATACAGAAGAATATTCAAAAATAATCAATAAGTTTATGGTCAGGCATTTTATTACTTCGGGGATAACAGGTTGGGCTCAGGTGAATGGGTACAGAGGAATAACAACCGATGCAGCAAAAATGCAAAAAAGAGTAGAATATGATGTGTGGTATATTGAAAACTGGAGTTTTTTGTTGGATATTAAAATTATTTTTAACACAATTTGGATATTGATAATAGGAGATAAGCATGCGTTCTAGTACTTAGTTGCAAAAGTAATTGTAATTGTGACACTCAATTATACTTCTCAATTGTTTGCTTTCATTCGGCTGTAACTCGTTGTAATTCAGTTGTAATTTGGTTGTAATTCGGTTGAATTACCATTGAATTACTATTGAATTACCATTGTATTACCACAAGTGTGACAATATTGTTTAATTCAACAAAGCATAATAACCCTTATTTATGTAACATAAGTACTATGCGCCCCATGCGCTTTACAACTATGCACATAATAGTGAATTCACTTACAAATTTTAAAAATTATTTTTGAGATTAAAGTTAGTTGAGAAATATTTGTTAAATTTGATGTGAACTTATTAAAACAAGCTAACGTTATTAAATAAATCTAAATTAAAATAAATATGAATAACCATCTCACTTTTAATAAATACAATACACTTCCAGAAAATATCCAGCAGGAAGTAACTGATTTCATTGAATTTTTGGTAGAGAAATATCACAAACAGGTGCAAGTAAATGTGCCTGAGAAAGAAAAAAAGTCTAAAAAAAGAAAGTCTAATTTGGGTAGCGCAAAAGGTTTAATTTTCATGTCGGAAGATTTTGATGAACCTTTAGAAGATTTTAAGGATTATATGTAATGCAATATTTGATTGATACTCATGCGTTTATTTGGTATGCAACGGGTAATAAAAAATTAAGCAAAACGGCACGTTCGCTAATTGATTCTAATGAGATGAAGTTTATTAGCATAGGAAGTATTTGGGCAATGGCAATCAAAGTAAATATTGGCAAACTTGATTTTAAACAATTAGTTGATTTTTTTCACTGTGATAATATAAAGGAATTATGCCCAAAAAAATCATTGCCGGAAACTGGAAAATGAATAAAAGCCATGACGAAGGCACGAAGCTAGTCTCAGAAATTACCAGGTTAATTAACGGTGATGTTTTCTCTGATATACAAATTGTCATTGCACCCCCATTTATACATTTGTATAGTATTGGCAAATTGATCGGTACACAAACTAAAATATCATTAGGAGCACAAAATTGCTACAGTAAATCTTCGGGCGCCTATACAGGTGAAGTATCTGCAGCTATGTTAAAATCCGTTGGCGTTCAGTACGTTATATTAGGCCATAGCGAAAGGCGTGAGCACTTTAAAGAATCAAACGAATTTTTGAAAGAGAAGATTGATATTGTCCTGGAGTATGATCTGAAACCAATCTTCTGTTGTGGTGAAACTTTAGATCAAAGGGAAAAAGGCAGTCATATAGATTTTGTTTGTAACCAGATCACCGGGAGTCTGTTTCATTTATCACCCGAACAATTTTCCAATATTGTCATCGCTTATGAACCAATCTGGGCAATCGGAACAGGCAAAAATGCTACAAGCCGGCAGGCACAGGAAATGCATAAAGCTATCAGGGGCCATATAGCTCAAAAATTTGACAGCCATATTGCTGAAAGTACTACTATTCTGTATGGCGGAAGCTGTAAACCTGATAATGCTAAGGAGCTGTTTGCATGCCCGGATGTTGATGGGGGATTGATAGGTGGAGCATCGCTGAATGCGAAGGACTTTGTGGAGATTGTAAAGTCATTGTAAAATATGGTTTATTTTATAGTAATGAAAAAAATTACAATAATAAAAAAATTTAAGGCATACTTCATCCGCTTAAAGATTCATAAGGTTTTGGGATATTTCGCAGACTTGATAATTTATTTCGGTTATTTGTTGAAGCTGTCAAAATGGATTAATGATAATAAGAAAGTATTAAAATATAATGATTTCTATAATTTGCATGCAGTTCATGCTGACAGAGTTGAGTTATATAAGTTTTTGGTTAATTTGGAAAATCTTTCAAATTTGGATATAAATTATTTAGAATTTGGTGTTGGAATAGGTAATTCGATGAGATGGTGGGTAGAAAATAATAGAAATGAAAAATCAAATTTTTATGGATTTGATACATTTGAAGGGTTACCTGAAAACTATGGATCCTATAAATCAGGGGCATTTTCATTAGGTGGTAATTATCCTGATATTAATGATAGTAGAATAAAATTCGTTAAGGGTCTTTTTCAAGAAACATTGAGCAAAGAAATTGCGAATATTAATTTTACTAAAAAAAATATAATCCACATTGATGGAGATCTATATAGTTCTGCATTATTTGTATTGACAATTATATTTGCTTATTTGAATAAAGGAGATATTATAATATTTGATGAATTTTGCGTTCCTTTGCATGAATTTAAGGCATTTAATGATTTTACAAAATCATATTATGTAAAACTTATTCCAATTGGAGCAATTAATAATTATCTTCAAATGGTATTTATGGTTGGCGATTAGAAATAATACATTGTACTATTTACATTAAATCTAATTGAGCTTTTTCATAATCTTCAGGTATGCCTATATCAATAAAATATTCGTCAGAAATAAATCCATAAATTTTTAATTCGCTAACGAATTTTTCCATAAAGTCTTTCTCAAAAGAGAATTTTTCTGCATTAATTTTTTGAAAGATTGTGTTTTTATTGCACGCATATATTCCTCCGTTAATATAGCCCTCATCAACATATTTTTTTTCATGAAAATTTGAGATTTCATAATTATTCATTGTAACCGTAGCATACCTATCAAATTTTTTCATTTTTTTTAATGCAATTGTTAATTCAGATTTATGAGATTGATGAAAATGATAAAAATTATCTAAATTGATATTGAAAAAAGTATCTCCGTTGATAATAAATGCTTCATCATCTTTTAAATAGTGCATGGCATTAACAATTCCGCCACCAGTTCCAAGCGGCTTATCTTCAAGAGCATATTTTATTTGCAAAGTTTTGTATTCATCACCAAAATATTTGGAAATAACCTCATGCCTGTAACCAACTGAAAGTATTACATGATTTATATTATATTTTATAAGATAATTGAATAAATATTCCAGAAAAGGTTTATCATTTATTGGAGCCATTGGTTTAGGAATGTCCTGAATAATATTTTTTAAACGGGTGCCAAAACCTCCAGCTAATATTATAGCTTCATTAATCATTTCAATTAATTTAAATTGTCCATGTTGTTAAACCTTGTTTTTCGAATTCGTATCGTTTAATATAACCCCCTAATTTTGATAATTCGTTAATAACTTTATGTCGGTTATTACCGGGACAATAAAAAAACATAAATCCGCCGCCACCTGCACCTGAAATTTTACCGCCGGTAGCTCCTGCATTCATCGCAATATTGTATATGTTTTCAATATCTGGATTTGTAATTCCTTCTGCCATTTGTTTTTTAAATGTCCAGCCAAAATCAAGAATATTTCCAATTTCTTCAAGTTTACCTCTTAATAATATTTCTTTCATTAAAATGGCCTGTTCTTTTATTTTATGCATGGCTTCTATTGAGGATGTTTTCTTATTTATAACATTTTGCCTTTGTTTTTCAATTATCTCAGATGAAAGCCTGGATGTTTTTGTATAATACAATACCAGATTGTATGCAAGTTCGTTTAAGATTTCCTGTTTAATTCTAAGAGGATTTACAATTACTTTATCATTTTCATAAAATTCCATAAAATTTACACCACCAAATGTAGCAGCATATTGGTCCTGTTTTCCTCCAGCCATGTTTAGATCAATTCGTTCAATCTGGTAGGCTAAAAAAGCCAGATCATATTCACCAAGCGGAAGTTTGAGCCACTCCGAAAAAGCTCCTAAAACAGCTGTTCCAAGTGTTGAGGACGTTCCTAAACCTGAACCAGGGGGTGCGTCAACATGTGTTGAAAGTTCAAATGATAACGGCTTTTTAATATAATCTTTAATAACTCTATTGTATATGCCTTTAATTAAGTCAAGCTTACCATCTATAGGAAGTTCAGTTACGGCATCGTAAGTGTAGTATTCATTTTTATCAATGGCATTTAAAACAATTTTATTATCATCTCGTGGAACTATAGAGGCATATGCATACATGCTTATAGTAGCATTTAGAATAGCGCCGCCATAAATATCTGAATAAGGCGCCACATCAGACCCACCTCCTGCTAAACCTAATCTTAATGGGGCTTTGCTTCTAATTATCATTTTGTATAAATTGATTATTTAACTCAAAAATAACATTTAACATTTTATCCCACGAATATTTCTTTTTTTGTTCTAAAATATTGGGTAAAAATTCTTTTTCTCTTGATTCTTTGTAAAAATCAATTATTGAAAGAGTAATATCATCTGGGTCAATATTAACAACATAACCTACTTTTCCATGTGGTATTATTTCAGCTAGTCCACCAACATTTGTTACCAAAACGGGTTTATTAAAATGATAGGCAATTTGCGTTACCCCGCTTTGAGTAGCTGATTTGTAGGGTTGAACAATGAGGTCGGCAGCATTAAAATAATCGGCTACTTTTTCATCAGGAATGAAATCAGTTCTTAAAATTATTTTGTCATGTAGATTAAGTTTTTTTATAAGCTCATAATAAGGCTCAGCATCTTCATAAAATTCTCCGGCTACAATAAGTTTTACAGGTAAGTCATTCATCTTGTCATTTGCCATGGCTTTTATAATTAAGTCAAGGCCTTTATAATTTCTTATAAAGCCAAAGAAAAGCAGGTAATTGAAATTTTTATCTAAATTGAGTTTGCTTTTAGCAGATTCTTTTGATGAAATTTCCCCAAAATTATCATAGAGGGGGTGTGGGGTAAATACTTTAGGTTTATTGGTAAATATTTCAATTTCTTTAAGAACCGATTTTGACATAGCAATAAAACCATCAACTGGCTTTACAAAATATTTCGTAAAAGTTCTGTCCCCAGGTCTGTTTTCATGAGGAATAATATTATCGATAATTGAAATAATTTTAGAATGTTTATTCTTTTTTATTTTTCTTAAAATAGTGCCAAAACAAGGCCCCATAAAAGGAATCCAGAATTTTATAATAACTAAATCAGGTTTTTCTTTTTTAATTTTCCTTCCAACTTTAATCCAATTTATTGGATTAATAGAATTAATAGCAACTTTAATATTAATATTTTTTGGCGGAGGGGATTCGGAATATTGCGATTTTCCAGGAAAAAGAATAGAAGGATATTGTAATTTAAATGTATATAAAATTACTTCATCACCATTGTTTATAAATTCTTTTGCAAGACGCTCATTATAAGTAGCTAAACCACCGCGTAACGGATATGCTGACCCAATAATTACAATTTTTTTATTCACAGAAATTTTCTTTAATCACCAAAAATACGAATACAATTATATAATTCAGGAATATTTTTTCTTAAGTTTTGTTAATAATTATTAATCACCGCTAAAATAGTGTTTTTATGAGAATAAATCAAAAAATCCCCGAATATTTTAAAAATAAATGGTTATGTTTGTGAGATTTTTTAGAGTGGACTCAAATTTTAAAAATGAATATGTTTTCATCTATATTTTTAACGCTCCTGTGCTTCTTTATCACAGATAATGTATGCGCACAAAACGTAGATGTCTGCAAAATCTATGGCAGTGTATATCTTGAAAAAACCAAAGCATTTGCTGATTATTCGGTTTACATTGAAGAAACAGAAGCATTTGCTGACCTGGTAGTTTATAAAGAAGACAGTGAGATATTTGCGGATAAAAGCGGCTTATGGTACTTAATTGAACAAAAAGCATTTGCAGATTATTCAATTTATATAGAACAAACCAAGGCTTTTGCAGATTTTTCAGTATATTATATTGATGTAGAATCTTTTGCAGGGTGTGATTAGCACAGCGCCCCGTTAAATAATCCCGAGTAGAGACGCCCAAATTGGGCGTCTCTACTCGGGATAACGGGGTAAACATGGAGCAGGTCAAAGATCCAGACGCAAATAATTTTCCGTAATAATTATCTATCAAATTTCATATATTTGCATAAAATAAAAATTTCAGTATGAAAAAATTTATAAAAATCCTTTTATCCCTGTTTTTATTGATCTCCTGTAATTCTCAACAAGAGAATAATGAAAAAATACGGGAAAACACCCAGAATTTCATTGATGGTTACACTACTCAATACCTAAAATTCTATTATGAATCTAACGAAGCAGAGTGGAAATCTAACATAATGATCCTTGAAGGAGATTCTACCAATGCTATTGCTACCCGCAAGGCAAATGAAGCCCTTGCCCGATTTACCGGAAGCAAAGAAAACATCGAAAAAGCAAGAAAGTTTCTTGAAAAAAAAGACAAGCTGCTCCCCCTGCAAATTAAGCAGCTTGAGGTGATCTTGTACAAAGCTGCAAACAAACCACAAACTGTTGAGGATCTTGTAATGCAGCGGATCAAAGCTGAAACAGAACAGAATGAAAAACTTTTCGGTTTTGATTTTCAAATTGCCGGTAAATCTGTATCAACCAACGACATTGATGAGATTCTACAGTCAGAAAATGACCTGGGAGAAAGGTTGAAGGCTTGGCAGGCAAGCAAAGAGGTTGGCAAAACGCTCAGGCAGGGTTTAACAAACCTGCGGGATCTTAGAAACAAAACCGTACAAGCCTTGGGCTACCATGATTATTTCACCTACCAGGTATCTGAATATGGCATGACCACAGAAGAAATGATGCAGTGGATGCAGTATATGTTAAAAGAGCTCTGGCCTTTATACACCGAATTACACACTTATACCCGCTATGAATTGGCACAAAAATACGGAATTGGACAAGTACCCGATATGATCCCTGCCCACTGGTTGCCCAACAGGTGGGGCCAGAGTTGGGGTGCAATAGTTAAAGTTGAAGGAATAGACCTGGATAATGTTTTGGAAGAAAAAGGTTCTGAATGGCTTATAAAACAAGCCGAACGTTTTTACATCAGCCTTGGATTTGATCCGCTTCCCAAAAGTTTTTATGAGAAATCAAGCCTATACCCACTACCGGATACGGTAGATTATAAAAAAAACAATCATGCCTCTGCCTGGCACCTTGATCTGGAAAATGATGTGCGCAGCCTGATGAGTGTAATTCCTAATTCAAGATGGTATGGAACTACACATCACGAATTAGGGCATATTTATTATTATCTCACCTATACCAATCCGGACGTGCCTGTTTTGTTGAGAAGAGGCGCCAACAGGGCATATCACGAAGCGATAGGTAGCCTGATGGGCCTTGCTGCTACACAGGAGCCCTTTATGATTGGTTTGGAATTGATGCCACAAGACATTGAAACCGATCAAATGATGACATTATTAAAAGAGGCCCTCGGTTCTATTGTATTTATTCCTTTTTCATGTGGTGTAATGACTGGATTTGAACATGACCTGTACGTTAAAGATCTTCCCGAAGATGAATTTAATAAACGATGGTGGGAACTAAAAGCCAAATACCAGGGAATAGCGCCTCCCTCTGCAGAACGGATTGATAATCCGTCATTTTGTGACGCAGCCTCCAAAACACACATTAACAATGATGCTGCACAATACTATGATTATGCTATTTCCAGTATTCTACTATTTCAATTGCATGATCATATTGCAAAAAATATATTGAAGCAAGACCCCCACGCTACCAATTATTATGGAAACAAACAGGTCGGTGAATTCCTGAAAAGTATTATGGCTCCCGGAGCAAGCGCAGACTGGAAAGTATTATTAAGAGAAAAAACAGGTGAAGATCTCAGTGCAAAAGCAATGCTTGATTATTTTGAACCTTTAATGAAGTATTTGAAAAAAGAAAATGAAGGGAGGGTACATACATTGCAAACATTACCATAACAAATCTAATAAATTTGCGTTAATATAAACTAAATGGCTACAAATAAAATTTCCAGTACAAAAGAATCCGTCTTGATCGAAGTTGAGGTTGGAATTATAAAGGAACGTAACTGCTATGTTGCCTATTGCCCTGCATTGGAATTATCTGGCTACGGTGATACGACTACTGAGGCTAAACACTCCTTCGAAACTTCAATGAAAATTTTCATTGAAGAAACCGATAGAAAGGGTACCCTTGAAAAACTACTCCTAAAACTAGGCTGGTCATTAAGGAAATCGCCTATTGTAAATTATGAACCTCCTAAATTGTCATATGAAAATTTAGTTATATTTAAAAACTCTGAAAATATTATTAAAGAAAAAGTAAGAATACCTATTTAAACTTGTCCTTTAAGTTTTTTGTTTATGCCCCTTCAGCCTATCCCAACAAAAAAGTTTAAGAAATTTCTTAAAAACCAAGGACTTGTTTATGTGCGTACAGAAGCAAGTCACGAAATTTGGGATAGACAGGATGACTCTTTATTAAGACCAGTCACATTTTGGGGTCATAAGAAAGAAGTGCCGGGATTACACATTCATACGAATCTAAAAACAATAGGAATGACCTATAAGGAGTTTCAAAAGATAATATCAAAATTATAATATTAATAATAACTTGTAAATATATGAGACTAAAAAATTCCAAAATACTTATAACTGGCGGGAGTCTGGGAATAGGAAAAGCAACGGCCAAACTATTAGTAGAAAGCGGAGCACAGGTCGCCATTACCGGAAGAAATAAAGAAAGGCTGCAAAATGCTGCAAAAGAAACAGGCGCATTTCCTATCATTGCTGATGTCTCTAAAAAAGCTGCCGTTAAACGGACATTTGGAGAGTTTATAGATAAATATGGGAATCTTGATTGTTTGATCAATAATGCCGGCATTGGTACTTCTAAAAAGCTGGAAGAATTAACACTTGACGACTTCCACAAAGTTTATGCAGTAAACGTGTTTGGTGCTGCTATAATGGCACAAAAAGCCGCAGAAATATTTAGAAAACAAAACTACGGCCACATTATCAATATTGGTTCAACAGCAGCCAATAAAGGCTATGAAAGAGGAACCATTTACGCCTCCTCCAAATTTGCCCTCAAAGCGATGACCCAATGCTGGCAGGCCGAGCTGAGAAAATACAACGTTCGCGTAATGCTCATCAACCCCAGTGAAGTAACCACTGCCTTTGGAGACCCGCAAAGAGTAGAGCGAGCTTCAGTTCGCAATAAGCTGAGAAGCATTGAAATTGCCCATACCATAAAGTCAGCACTGGAAATGGATGATCGCGGCTTTATCCCCGAATTGACTGTTTGGGCTACCAATCCGTGGGATTGATAGGTTATTACAGTGTATATTCTTACCATTCATTCTAGATGAGAATAATTTATCTTTTTATTTATTGTTTTTTGCAATGTTAAAAATCGTTAAATTTGCAAAATATAGATTTGTTTTTTCTTGATTTTATAATCTATGATCATAACGGTCGCGTGGCCGAGTGGCTTAGGCAGAGGTCTGCAAAACCTCTTACAGCGGTTCGAATCCGCTCGCGACCTCAATGTTAGTTCATAATTATCTGAAATTCCAATAATTACTGATAATATTCATTTAATTTATTTCTTGATTTTACAGGAACTTAGAGAACTTCAAATTGCTTTTTTACCTTAATGTACTTAACTGTTTCCGCTGTCACTTTCTTTTCAATAACAGGAGTATCATCATCAAGGAAACTTATATAAGCTCCATTAGGAATTTTGTCTAATAGCTTTGGGTTTTTAAGGACTTCTTTTGCAAACTCAAACCCCTGCTTTATATCCTTAGTTATCTTTTCTTCTTCAGTCATGTTTCAAATTATTTAAAAATCTGTTTTTATACCATTTCCATCTATCTGTCAGGTCTTGTCCCGCATAGTTAAGAGCCATATTAAGATCGGTAATTTCTATCCTCACCTTTTTTTGGCTACCATCAGCAAACATTTCATCCCGGTGAAAAAAACCGTGCGCACAATCATATCTAACTATTGATTTCCAATTATCATCAATTAAAGATTCATGTTGAACAATAAGGTCAATTATTTTTCCTTTATCAACTTCAAATAAATAACGGATTCTATCTTTAAACTCGTAACCAAGCCACTGAAAATATTCTTTTCTATTCACTTAAACGCAAATTTAACGAAAACGTTCACTATTTGCAAACAAAAAAGCCCCAACAATACCGGGGCTTTTTTATTCAGCCTCCCCTCTCCTTCCCCGAGAAAATCGGGACAGGCAGGAGAGGGGTAGGGGGTGAGGTTACTCAAACACAACCTTCTTCATCGTGTTACCCTCTTTCGTCTTCACCTTGATCATGTAAAGCCCATTAGGCAGCCCCTTCCTTTTGAGCGCATACCTGCTGGTTATATTTACATTAAACACTCTTCTTACCATCTGGCCTGTTGCATTATACAACTCTATGACAAGGATCGGGTCTGAAGGATCCTTGCTGTGGATGATTAGCGAGGTGTTCGCTGGGTTGGGGTAGATGGTTACTTGATTGTTTAGTGAGATTTCATCTTCTATGCCAGTAATGCATACAGGTTGAGAAGGACATGCTTTTGAATAATTGCAGCTTGCCAAACCCAAAACACATGCAATACGTGGATTCACATATCCCATAATCGTATCAATATAATTTAATCCTTTGCATTTACTCATATCTGGATCTGGACTACAACCAGGGCTGGCAGGATCCCACCATTCAACAGTTGATTCTCCCGCAGTACCTACAACTATTGGAAACACGCCCTGGACACCTTCATTTACTGCATCCGCACGATTTGACCAACAATCAGTAAATGAACCATTCAATAAAACGTCATTATTTCCTAAATAATTCGCTATTCTAATAACATCGTGGGTGCCATGCACTTCAACCACATGTTGGCACATCATAGGACAGATAACTATTCCTGTGTCTACTCCTGTTTTATAAGGGGCAAAAGGATCACTTGGACTGTGCAAAGCAATCATTGGCACATCACCAGCTTCTAACCAGTTGGTATCTAGTAAAGCGCCTCCATAACTAACTGCCATATGGATTTTTGAACTGTAAGCACAATTATTTTCCATATTTAACGGTCGATTCCAGCAGCCATACATGTCACCCGAAAGGGAGGTATCCACAACCGATTGGCCGGTAGAATCTAAAAATCTAAGCAACCCCATTTCCTGGAATTTGTCTAAAGTTGCGCAACCGTAAGATATCAATCCCCCGGTGCCTTGTCCAAACATTATGAACTTAGATGTATCAATACCATAAGTATTACCACCTGTTTCATAATTTTTCCTAAACCACCGGACACAGGTTCTAGCATCCTGTATTCCACGATAGAGAGCATTTAACAAACCCCTGAGCCGCTCCTGCTGTAGTGGTTCAAAAGGATTCCAGCCAAGGCGATAACCCATTGCTGCTACAACATACCCTCTTTTTGCAAATTGAGTGCACATTTCAACAGTAGCGCTATCAGTCTTTGATCCAGTGCATACTAACGCAGTTGATAGAAAGCTGCCTGTGTGCAAAAAAATGATCAATGGTCTTTCTGTTAGGGTATCTGCTAACGATATATCCGGCTCATAAATATCCACCAATAAATCTTGTGGAATTGTATCAGTACCTACCAAGGCTAAATTATTACCAAAAGTATCATTTGATGTTACCGTTACACTTGTAAATACTTCATCCAGGTATCTTTGCTGGGCAAAGAGATTGCCTGTAAATGTACCTATTACAAATACAGCAATAAATAGTGATTTTTTCATCATAAACTTGGTTTATACCTCTCCGCCAGTTGGCGGATTGGTGGTTTACCCCATTGGATAATTATTTAAGTTTGCTTCATCCCGCTGCCAATGAGGTGAATTTAAAAACGGTGCAGAGCTATTAAAGTAATAATTCATATGCAAGAAAAAATATACTTTTTTTAAAAGAATTCATAATCCCCTATTGGGAGTCCGACTCTCGGAGTCCCACTCCAAGTGGGGCTCCGAATAAAGGATTGCCAATCCCTTGATTGGGAGCCCCACGGGAAGTGGGACTCCCATAATCCCATCCTACTAAAAAATGCCCTTTATATTATCATCATTAATTATTTTATATGACACTTAATCAAAGAATAAGCTGGTTTTTATAAAAAACAACAAAAGCCCCAATATTAATGGAGCTTTTGTTTTATTTCCCACCTTAAAAGATGAATTTAACAACATTTATCCTGTTGAATTTTTTTATATTCAACCGGGGTTACTCAAACACAACCTTCTTCATCGTGTTACCCTCTTTCGTCTTCACCTTGATCATGTAAAGCCCATTAGGCAGCCCCTTCCTTTTGAGCGCATACCTGCTGGTTATATTTACATTAAACACTCTTCTTACCATCTGGCCTGTTGCATTATACAACTCTATGACAAGGATCGGGTCTGAAGGATCCTTGCTGTGGATGGTCAGCGAGGTGTTCGCTGGGTTGGGGTAGATGGTGATGGAGCCTGGATCAATATTTTCTTCAATAGCATTAACACAACAAGAAAAAATTTCTGATATGTATCTCCCTCCAGTTGTATCAAGTCCTAATGCTACTACAATACGTGGGTTCACATAACCCATGACCGTATCAATATATGCCAAACTTATTACTTTAGACAGGTTCGGATCGTTTGTTGTACATGCAATTGGATTGGTTGGATCCCACCACTCCCAGGTTGGACTTGAAGGTGTAGGCAAAATTAATGGAAACAAACCTTCAATATTCTCCTGATGCGGGATAGTGTCTCCCAAATGGGATACTAAAACAGTATTCGCACGTATTGAGAAAGGATCACTCCATGTAACAGTTTTTAAAATATCATTATTGCCTAACCTATTCGCTCTCCTGATGGCATCGTGGCTCCCGCTAACTATTACTACAAGTTTACCCGTAAGAGGAACAATAACCCAATCCGTAGTATATGGGGCAAAAGGATCATCTACATTGTGTAAACCCACCATTGGCACATCTCCGACTTCTAACCAGGTGGAGTCAGGCAGAGCACCACCGAGATTAACAGCCATGTGAATTTCTGAGCTGTAACCCGGATGATTTTCTGTATTTAAAGGGCGATCCGGTGCCCCCATTCCCAAGCCATACATATCCCCTGAAAGTGCTGTATCTATAACTGAACACAATGGTGGCGAGGGGCAAGCGGGATCAATGAATTTCGGCAAGTTCATCTCCCCATCAAATCTGTCCAATGACGCACAGGCGTATGATACATAA